>JAJUGC010000097.1 GCA_029268325.1 Gammaproteobacteria bacterium
ACGGCCAACGAAGGCCAAGTTTACAGGGACACATTCAAGTGTATGGTTCGATTGCCTTCTTGATGAGGGAAGCGGCCTACCGCTCTACGAGAACCAGGGCGGCCAAGTATACCCGTTTCCGCTGATGAAAGGGGGAAAGGCCGGGTCAGGCCCGGCCTAATGGGGTTAGAACAAGTGGCTGTAATCGGACTCCAGCTGGTCGAAGTTCAAGCTGCCAATAAAGCGGGAGAAGCTCATCCAGGCGCCCAGTCCTTTCAGGTCTTGAAAGTGGGGTGGAATAAATTTCGGTGGCACCACAATGCCTTCTGCTGCCAGTTCGGTGTAAAGGGGCAGGTCTTCCAACATAATCTTGCCGCAGAACAGCAGAGGAAGCTGCTCCACCTTGCTGCGCGCAAAGGCCAGTCTCAGGTAGTTGTAGCCCAGGATAAAACCTTTGATATAGGCAATATCCTTGGTAAAGGGTGGCAACTCCGGCGTGCTACCGCGGAAGACGCGGGACACCAGGTTCCAGGCGGCGTCATCATCCACGCCTCGTTCCCGAATGTAGTGGAACACTTCGTGAAAACTTGCGCCGTTTTCCGCCAGGGTAATGGCCCGTACCCGGTTGATCAGCTTGTTAAGGCGGCTCGGGCTGGAGCGCAGGGTCAGAATTTCCGTCAGCACCGCCAGGCCTTCCTGGGTAATGACCACCGAGGGCGGCCCTTTGCTGAGAAAGGTACAGTAGGGCTGGGCCATGCCGTTGAGGGTGGTACCCAGGTGAACCCAGCCTTCGTGGACTTCCAGTACGTCAATGTCCTGCTGGGAGAACATGGCGTCCTTGTTGATCTTGATGTAATCGGTGCCGGCGGCCGCATCGGCGGCGATGCCGTCAGACAGGATGACCCGGATGCCGGCATTGGGAAACAGCGGCGTTAGGCGTTCATTGAGGATGTCCACCGCGTCCTGGGCGCTGAGGGTCTTGGCGGACTCCTGCATGGACTGTTGCTGCAGGAGGTTGGCCAGGGTCGACTCCATCATTTCACCCAGTTCAGCGAGCGACGGGTCGCCCGCATGGAAAACCTCGGAAGCAGAGCCGTAGAGCTGCTGGGACAGGTCACTGAACTCTAGCGTACCCCGGGCTTCCAGCATGCGCACCACCATCTGATACTCCCGGCAGATGCGGCGCATGATTTGGCTTAAAGGATTGAGCTGGCCGATCTTGCGGCTGATTTCCCGTTCGATGTCATGGAACTCGGCCTTTTTCTCGGCCGGGTTGAACCCTAATGGATTGGTTTGGGCGTAATAGTCCTTGTCGATAGGGGGCAATTGGGTGAAGTTGCTGGCAAAGAAGGCTTCCTTCACGCTTTTGTCCCACTTGATGGCGTCCAGAATGCGGATTGGCTTCTGAGCCTCAACGATACGGTCGGAAAGCGCCTTGATATTGGTGAGATATGCTTCATTGTTCTTGGACATACGGCTTCTCTTAGGCATCGGGACAACCCCGCTGACCTGCCAGCGGGTGGTTCTTAAGATCCTTGGTTACACGGAACGCTTTTTCTCGAGGCGGCGCAGAAAGTCCTCCATAATGATCCGATACAGTTCGTCGCCCAGGTATTTGTCTTCAATGCCTGAATCCACGTTTGGATTATCGTTTACTTCAATCACGTAGGCTTTGCCATCTTTTTCTTTCAAGTCCACGCCATAAAGCCCGTCGCCAATATGTTTAGCGGCAGCAAGGGCCGTGGACAGGATGCGCTTAGGCACTTCGTAGGTGGGCAAGGTATCGAAGTGTCCCGCCACGGTTTTGCCGGAGGCGTGGTTGTAGATTTGCCAGTGATTCTTGGCCATGTAATAGCGACAGGCAAAAATCGCCTTGTGGTTGAGAATGCCAATTCGCCAATCGAAATCCGTATAAAGGTATTCCTGAACCAATAGCAGGGCAGATTGCTTCAGCAGCTGGTCGGCTTTTGCTTGGAAATCTTCGGCTTTTTCGACGCGCAGCACCCCCCTTGAAAAGGAGCCATCGGGAATCTTCAGCACCGCCGGAAACCCCACCTCTTGAGCCACCAGATCAATGGCGTTTTTCTGATCGCGGGTAATGATGATGGTTTTGGGGGAGGGGATCTTGTGGGTCCGCAGCAAGTCCGCCAAGTAAATCTTGTTGGTACAACGCATAATCGAGGTGGGGTCATCGATCACGATCATGCTTTCGGACTCGGCCTTTTTGGCAAACCGGAAGGTGTGATCGGTCAGCGAGGTGGTCTCCCGAATAAAGAGTGCGTCGTACTCGGCCAGGCGTACGTAGTCCTTTTTCTCGATAAGATCCACGTCAATGCCCAGTTGACGACCGGCACGGATGAACTTCTTGAGCGCGCTGGTGTTGCTCGGTGCCATGGCCTCATTGGGGTTGTGCAAGATCGCCAGGTCATAGCGATACTTTTTCTTCAGCCGTGGCTTGCGCCAGATCTTTTTGCTGTAGGTGTCGAAGGCGTTGGCAAACTGGGTCTCCTCATCTTCGTTCAGGTTTTGCAGGGAGACGGCCTTGATGGAGTCGATCAGCCATTTGTCATGACGGCTGAACTGCACTTCGAGGATGGGTGCCGGGAAAGACTCAAACAGTTGGCGCGCCCATTCCTTGAGCCGGTCGATGGGGGTGGTGCCAAAGAAAATTTTGGTGGTTAACTGGGGACTAGCCTGGGGAGACGTTTGATAGATACTGTCGAGGGCCTTGTTCAGCTCATCCAGGTCCAGGCTGTAGAGGGCCTTGGAGCGCAGGTTGTTGATGGTTTTGACCGACGGGATGACATGATGGCCCCGGGCCTCGGCCAGCAAGGAGCAGTAGTAGCCGTAGCGCAGGTAACTGTAGCTTTTACAGAGGTTGATGACTTGGGTACGAGCCTCCTTATTATCGTCTGGTAATTCCAGGTACTCCTGGAACGTCATCAGATCTTCGGTAGGGTAGTAGGCAGTCCAGTCTTTTTTCTGATCGACGACGACGATTAGGCGACTCATTGAGTATCTTTAAACCTTTATCCTTGCGTATTCTGAGATTGGGTATGTGTTCTTGCCATGGACATGACAAACTAGGAGTTGCGAATTGGCCTGGGCAATTAGGAGGCTCTTTTGATCTGGCCAAGATCAAAAGAGCATTCGCTATAACATGAATAATTTATAGCACTATCCTTGCAGGGCAATGCTATGGCCAGGCTCAATGAGAGTATAAACATATCGCCGGGAACAGTGACTATGAGTGCCGTTAATGTTAGGCGGGCAGAAAAGTCAGACCTTGACCAATTGGTAGCCCTGGAGATGCGCTGCTTTGCCGGTGACCGATTAAATCGTAGAAATTTCAAATACATGCTTACCAAGGCCCACGGCCAGTTGTGGGTCGCCGAAGACGAAAACGGCCTGTTAGGATATGTACTGATACTCTTTCATCGGGGAACCAGCCTGGCTCGGCTGTACTCCATCGCCATTGATGTTGCGGCCCAGGGCAAGGGGCTGGCGGATCTGTTGATGGAGCAGGCGGAACACAGCGCCAAGGAGACAGGCTGTGTCTACATGCGCCTGGAGGTGCGGGAGGATAACACCCGGGCCGTGCGGTTGTATGAACGGCGAGGCTATCGCTACTTTGGCAGGATCCCTGATTACTACGAAGACGGCTGTGCCGCCCTGCGCTATGAAAAGGCGCTCAAGGTAAAGCCCCCTGACAACCGCATCAATGTGCCTTATTACGCCCAAACGACGGAATTCACCTGTGGGCCGTCGGCCTTGATGATGGCCATGCGCTCCCTTGATCCGCAGTTTCCCTTGGATCGTAACCAGGAATTAAGGATCTGGCGGGAGGCGACCACCATCTTTATGACCTCCGGCCATGGTGGCTGTGGCCCTCATGGCTTGGCCCTGGCCGCTTGGCGGCGGGGCTTTTGGGTGAAGCTTTTTATTAGCCAGGAAGGGCCTTTATTTGTGGAAGGCGTGCGCAGCGACAATAAAAAGGAAGTGTTGGCGCTGGTGCATGAAGAGTTCGAGCAGGAACTGGAAAAGACCGATGTGGAGATCCACAAGCGCGGCGTCAGCAGTGCCGATATCCAGTCCTGCCTGACGGAAGGCGGTGTGCCCATCGTGCTGATCAGCACCTACCAATTTAACCGGGTCAAGGCGCCCCATTGGGTGGTGGTAACCGCCCTGGACGACCGTTTCGTCTATATCAATGACCCGGAGATCGACGAGGAAACCTTTCGGCTGGAAACAGACAACATCAACTTGCCCATTCCCCGTCAACACTTTGATGCCATGGCCAAGTTTGGCCAGACCCGTCTGCGTACCGCGGTGCTGATCTATGGCCGGACCAAGGACGAGGCCACGGAAAGCAACCTGCTGCAGAGCGGGCCTCGGGTAGCCGCTGGAGACGCTGGCTGAGCCAAAGCGTTTGGCCGCTAAACCACCATGGCCCATTCGTTGATGCTGGAGTACAGGCTGGCATCTTCCGGTACCCGATTGCTGGTCAGCCAGTGCTCTGCCGCAAGACGCCCGAAATTGGCCGCCAGTTGTTCGAAATCCAGCGTCGGGCCGTGTTGCAGCTGGCGAACCACGCGAGGGGTTTCCAGATCATCCACGCCTAGGTTACGCCGCAAGATGAACTCGAAGAGTTCGTTGATCTGTTCCTGACAGCGCATTTGGTTAGCAATGGCCTGACAGGCGCCCCAGAAGTAATGGCAAGCCCCAGTGAACAACCAGTCCTTGCGCCGCAGCTTCGCGGGATCCACACCGTTGAGGCGTAACTCCAGTAGCTGGCCTGCCGTAAACTTTTGCAGTTGTGCGATGCTTTCGATACGACCCGGCGTTGGAGAACGCTCCGGGCTATTGCTGGTGTCAGTGTCGTCCAAGGCGGCCAGGCAAGCATCCTGACGGGCAAGACGAGCGATTGTAATCAAAAGATAGCTGGCCAGAACAACCAGGATCACTTGCGCGGAATGCACTACCAATTCCATGTTCACCCCTTACTGCTTCCTTGTCAGCGGATCCGGCGATTATACGTAATTTTATGTAACTCAATGTGACCGGAGCGACAAAGCAATAAAGAGTTTGCGGCAAAGTGGGAGATAGGTCAGGCAATTGCCCTGAGTTTGCCGTTTTGAAGGTATTGGTAAAGCTGCTCAAAGGTGAGGGGCTTGCTGTAGTAGTAGCCCTGGGCGAAATCGCATTTGTTGATCACCAGGAAATCCCGCTGGTCGATATCTTCCACGCCTTCGGCAATTACCTTGAGATTCAGCTTGTGGGCCACGGCAATGACCGCAGAGGTGATTTCCATGTCGCTTATGTCGTCCGGAATATCCTGGACGAACTGGCGGTCCACCTTGAGGATATCCACCGGCAGGCGTTTCAAGTAACTGAGGGAGGAATAGCCCGAGCCGAAGTCGTCGATGGTGATGGTGACACCGGTGGACTTGATGCGGGTGAGTTGCTCAATCACCTTATCAATATCGTCCATCAGCATGCTTTCGGTAACTTCCAGCTCGAGAAATTCCGGGCTTAAGCCGGATTCCACCAGGACTTCGGAGATAATCTGTTCCAGACGCGGATCCCGGAACTGGCGTGTGGACAGGTTGACCGCAACCTTGATCTGATGCCCGGTGAGCTCATGGATCATTTTCACCTGCATGCAGGCGTTGCGTAGCACCCAACGGCCAATGGGAATGATGAGCCCGGTTTCCTCGGCTACGGTGATGAAGTCATCGGGCGATACCAGGCCGCGCTGGGGGTGATTCCAGCGCAGCAGCGCCTCCACACTGATAACGGACTCGGTGCGTAAGTCCACTTGCGGCTGAAAGGCCAGGGTGAATTCGTCGTCCCGATGGGCGCTGCGCAGTTCCTGCTCCAGCACCAGGTGTTTAAGGGCCTGGATGTTGAGCTCTTCGGTAAAGAAGTGATAGCGGTCGCGGCCACACTCCTTGGCGCGATACAGGGCCAGGTCCGCATTCTTCATCAAGGTTTCTGCGTGGCTGGAGTCTGCGGGCGCCAGGGTAATGCCGATACTGGTTGACACAATCACTTCATGCTTGTGGAGCTTGATCGGCTGCTTCAGGGCCTTGAGGATCTGTTGAGCCACATGGGTGACGGAGTAGGTGTCCTTCACATCGGTCAGCAAGACGGTGAACTCGTCGCCGCCGAGGCGGGAGACGGTGTCCTTTTCACGTACGCACCCTTTGAGCCGGTCGGCAATGGTCAGCAAAAGGATATCCCCGGCGTCATGCCCCAGGGTGTCGTTGATACGCTTGAACTGGTCGAGGTCGAGGAACAACAGGGCCAGGGAGGAACGCTCACGGCGACAGCTGGCAAGGGCATTGTTCAGGCGATCCATGAACAGCCGGCGGTTCGCCAGTCCGGTGAGGGAATCGAAGAGGGCCAACTGCTGCATTTTCCGGTTGGCTTCAGTGAGTTCGGTGATATCCACCGCGGCCACCACATAGTTGGTCACCTGACCGCTTTTATTGCGCACGGCGGAGACGGTGATGGCAGACCAGAACTCATGGCCATCCTTGCGCACACTGAAGAGTTTGCCTTCCCAACTGGGCTGCAGGTAACTCTGGGACCAGAGGTTGTCGGCACCAATGTCCGGCGCGTGCTGGGGGTTCAGAATTTCCAGGGTTTGGCCAACGATTTCATCGGACTCGTAGCCGGAGACCAGGGTGAATTTATGGTTGACGTACTCAATGATGCCCTGGCGATTGGTAATGATGATACTGCTGCCGCTGTTGGTGACCGCACTGGAGAGTTTTTGGAGCTTGGCCTCTGAATCACCCAGTTGGTGAATCTTGTCTTCCAGGCGACGGTTCAGGCGGTACAGGAACAGGGAATAGGCTGCAAAGCAGATGGTAATAAGGGTGGAGACGAGTAACTGCCATAGCGTGGGGTTGTCGATTCCCAGCGTCTTCAGAAACCAGTCAGGCGCGTTAATCGCCCAGAGCATGAGTGATACAAGCAACACAGTAATCAGTGTGCCACTGACCAACATCCTGTTTTTCATAGACTCTGCTTTTAGCCAAGGTTTATTGTTGTTATTGGATCCACACCAAGCAATGGACGCCCGGTTCCTGATTGGGACTTATCATTTTAGTTAAGACCAATTAGGGGGATTTGCATAAATATTTACTGCAATTGTTCCAGATTGTGGCAGCCGCATGTGGGAAGTGTGAGAGAACTCACGTCCTCTCATGACCTTCGCGACCTGCGGACTCCTGGGTGTCTGTAGCGTCAAACTCAGATGTGGGAGCCGGATCTGTGTGCGTAGGCTGGTTTGCCGTGGAGTGCTCCGGGGCATCTTCCGTCTCTGGTTCGGGCTCTGTGCCTACTTCGACAAATTCTTCGTTACGGGGGGCGAGTGCC
>JAJUGC010000098.1 GCA_029268325.1 Gammaproteobacteria bacterium
GCCTGCCAGGAACCGCTCCAGAAGCCAGATGGCAACGGCCAGGAGCAGTACGCCAAACACAGCCTTGATGGCCACCATCCAAGCACCGGCCCGGGGCAAGAAGCGGCCGGCTCCTGTGCCGATCAGGAGCAGGGGAACGCCCATGCCCAAGGACAAGACAAAGAGGATCAGGGCGCCGAGTGCCGCATCCCCGGTGGAGGCAATGTAAACCAACACTCCGGCCAAAGGGGCGGATACGCAGGGGGACACCACTAAAGCTGAGACAAACCCCATGGCAAACACGCCACCCAAGGTACCGCCGCTTTGCTTTTGCTGCATACTGGCAAGGCGGTCCCGCAAAAAGCTGGGCAGTTGGATCTCATAGAAGCCGAACATGGATAGGGCCAGCACGACAAACAGGGCGGCAAATACCGCCAGCAGCCAAGGCTCCTGCAGGTAAGCTTGCAGGTTCACGCCTGCGCCAAAATAACCCACCACCAGGCCCAGCAGGGCATACAGGGTTGCCACGCCCAGGACATAGGCCAGGGAAAGTCGGAATGAACTGCCGGTAGAGGCCTGCTTTTGTCCGGCGATAATGCTGGACAGGATGGGAATCATGGGAAACACACAGGGCGTAAAGGCTAGGCCCAGGCCCAGGAAGAAAAATAAGCCCAAGGTTTGCCAAAGGGCTGACTGACTAATGTGGCTGGCCAGGGATTGGGCAGACGTGACGTTGACCGACGTGTCCCGTGAGGGCGGTGAGGAAGCGGATGCAGTTGCGCTCTCGCCGGCCAGGCTCCCCCTGGCTGCATCGGCCAGGTAAAGTGCGGGCTTGGTCTCGGGAGGGTATCACAGGCCCGCTTCCGCACATCCCTGGTAAGTGACCTGGAACTCCACCTCCTGGGCGCCCCCTGTGGTCAGTACCGGTACTTCCAGGGTGACGTCTTCATAAAAGACTTGTACCGCCCCGAAATAGGGGTCTTCCATAGGCGTGCTGGTACGGGAAAAGCGGAATTCGCCAAGTTCCACATCCGGCTGCGTGGTGGTGACTTGGATTCGGTGCTCGTACAGGTAATGGCCGTCAGTGACCTTCCAGTGGAGTTTTAAAAAACCTGGTTCAGAGGAGGAAGAAAACTGGAAGGCCTCGTCAACCGGCAGGAACCGGTTGGACGAGGAAAAGAGTCCGCTGCTTTGGAAGCTGAGGCCGCCGGATGCTTGAGCCGTCGCACTCAAGCCCAAGCCGCTGGCTGTGAGCAAACAAAGCAGGACAGAAAAGAGTAAGCGCACATCGACTCCTTTGGGCGGTAGATGACAGATTCTGCAAGCAAGACCAGGCTGTCGGGAGTGTAAACTCCATAGCTGACAATTTATAGGCTCTGAAGTTCCCTTAAAGTGTCGTGCTGGTTCTCAATCTGGCTTTTGCTGAGTCGGTTCAGGCGTCGGGCGAGCAGGACGGCCGCAAAGGTCAGCCCGATCACCAGTCCCACCCAAAAGCCCTGAGCCCCCTGGAACCAAGTCAGGCTTTCAGAGTAGCCCAAAAGAAGGGCGCAGGGAAAACCAACCAGCCAGTAGGCAGTGAAGGTGATCACCATAATGGCGCGAGTATCCTTGTAGGCCCTTAAGGCCCCTGAGCTGGTGGCCTGGATGGCGTCGGAGAACTGGAACAGGGCGGCAATCAACAAAAGTGCAGCGGCGGTTTGTTGGAGCTGAAGGTCCGGTGTGTACCAACTGACAATAAAGCCCCGTAGCAAAACCAGGGATGAGGCTGTGATAAAGGCGATAGCCAAGGCAAGCCCGACGGAACAGAAGGCGCTGAAACGGGCTTGTCGGTATTGCTCTTTACCGAGCAGGTTGCCAACCCGCACGGTGGTGGCCATGGCGATGCTAAGAGGGATCATGAAGATAAAAGAGGTAATGCTGATCACGATCTGATGGGAAGCCAGGGTGTGGGCTCCCAGGGGCGCAATGGCCAGAGAGGTCGCACAGAACAGGGCCGCTTCAAAAAAGATGGCCAGACCAATGGGAAAGCCCAACCTGGCCACTTCGCTCAATTGCTTCTTGTGGGGAGGCGCCCATTCCTGAAAGAGCCGGTTAGGCCCGTAACGCCAGTTGAAACGGGTATAGACGAGGATCATGGTCAGGCTGATCCACATCACCACCCCCGAGGCGTAGCCCGTTCCGGCGCCGCCCATGGCAGGAATGCCCAGACCCCCAAACACGAACAGATAGTTGGCGGGGATGTTGATGGAAAGCGCCGTCAAGGTCAGGATCATGACCGATCGGGTGTCTGTTTGGGCTTCGCAGTAGCCCCGTAAAACCTGGTAAAGGGCAATGGCCGGGATGCCCCAGGAGATACCGGCCAGATACCCTTCCGCAACTTCCTGGACTTCTGGTTCAATATTTAGCCAGTTCAGGTAGAGGGAAGGGAAGCGGCACAGGATAAAAGCAATCGTCGACAGGATCAGGGCCAGCCAGAATGACTGGTGGGTAACCTGGACGATATCCCGGTGGCGCCCGGCGCCGTATGCGCGGGAAACCAAGGCGGTGGTCGCCACCAGCGTGCCCGCCATGAACAGGAATACGGGTACCCAAACGCTGGAGCCAATGGCAACACCGGCCAAATCCACCGGGCTTACCCGCCCCGCCATCATGGTGTCCGTCACCGAAATGCCGTTGTGGGCCAGTTGGGTGATGGCGATGGGGAGTCCGATGTGGAAAAGCTGTTTGAGCTCTTGTTTAAGAGGCGATAACTGCATGAGTGTAATCCAGTAAGGAGCCTGTCCGGGGAATTAGGCCATCACCTGAAGCATGAGCTTCTGACGGCACGGGGGCAGCTGGAGCTGTGAGGCGACTTCTATTCTAAATGGGGAGATCGCGAGTCTCATGGATAAATGCATACACCGCCAGCCAATATAAATGTATTATCTCGCAACACTTGGGTGATGTGCGACCTTTAAAGCTGGCTATGCTCGAAGGGCACACACGAAGTTTCTGGAACAGGCTGTCACTTCATATTTTCCGAAGAGTGGGAAAGCCCATTATACGGGGTGGAACGGCCGGGACGTCTACCAGGGAAAAGACTTAGCCTGGTAAAACGCCCAAGGTCCACTCCAAGAAGGGGAAGTGGCGATCGATAGCTTAAGCTATTCCAGAGATTAGACGGTACCAAAGCCTTGATTTGCCCGGAGCCTGCCTGTGGTTTCCGGGTTGTTGGCCTGGCAACTGACCAAGCCAGAAAGCCTGTTTGGAAGGGCTGTGGGATCGTTGCCAAGCCTTTTGATGTTCAGACTCATCCTTACAAGTGGGCTGACCACTCATCTGTTAGCTCCAGTTGGGATGACCGGATCGAGCTGATGTGGAAGTCAAAATGGAATTTTTATGACTGATGCGAAGACATCCTTATTTAAGAAGTTGCTTCACTGGATTGGCGCAGGCCTATGTTTTTTCCTGAGGATATTGCGAAGAGACAGGGCAGGAGCCCAAACGGGAATGGCTGGAGATATGACTGTCGGAAGAGATCCGGCAGAGGCCATTTTGCAAGGGCAAGGCGTTCAACGGGTGAATGCACAGGAGACTGTGATGGTAGATAACGGAAAAACAGACAAAGATATGACGGCAAACCAATCCCCAGCGGCAGAAGCGCCCGTGACGGAGGCTGCTTCCAAAGAGGTTGAAGAGGTCTCAAGCCCTAAAGTTGGCGGGGCTGAGTCTGAAGCAGAAGGGGGGCAAGCGAAACAGGGGCCAGCCGAGGAGGCCAAGGTCGAAGAAGCAGAGGCCGAGACCGCCGGCCAGGACGAGGCGCCGGCCCCGGTGAAGTTCGCTGACTTGGGGCTGGATGCCAAGCTTCTCAAGTCAATCCATGAGCTTGGTTTTCAGCAGTGTACGCCGATCCAGGCGGAAACCTTGCCCCACACCTTGCAGGGCAAGGATCTGATCGGTCAGGCCCAGACGGGTACTGGCAAAACGGCCGCCTTCTTGATCACTGTGATCCAGCGCTGCCTGCAGAATCCTATTCCCCTGAAGGAGCGGTACGCCAGTGAGCCCCGTGCCCTGGTGATCGCCCCGACCCGTGAGCTGGTCATGCAGATCGAGAAGGATGCCTTGGGGCTGGCCAAGCACGCCCGGTTGAACGTTCTCGCGGTGGTCGGCGGCATGTCCTATGACCAGCAGCGGGAACGGTTGCGCAATGAGGCGATTGACCTGTTGATTGCCACTCCGGGGCGTTTGCTGGACTTCATCGGCTCCAAGGATGTCTTTCTGGACTATGTGGAAGTGCTGGTTATCGATGAGGCGGACCGGATGCTGGATATGGGCTTCATTCCCGATGTGAAACGGATTACCCGCGCTGCCAGCAAGCCTGGCCGTCAGACCCTGCTGTTTAGTGCCACTTTCAGCCAGGATATCCTGAACCTGGCCCAGCGTTGGACCAACAAGCCGGAAATGGTCGAGATCGAGCCCGCCCAGGTGACCGCGGAGCGAGTAGAACAGATCGTGTACATGATCTCTTCGGACGACAAGCCCAAGCTGGTATCGAACCTGCTCAAATACCACAAGGATGCCGAACGGGTGATGGTGTTCTGTAACCGCCGGGATGAGACCAGGCGTCTGCAGGAATATCTTGCCAAGCAGTCCATTAGTGTGGCGATGATCTCCGGCGAACTTCCCCAGCAAAAGCGGATGAAAACCCTGGAGCGCTTCCGGGAAGGCAAGATCCGGGTGCTGGTGGCAACCGATGTGGCCGGACGGGGGATCCACGTAGAAGGCGTGACCCATGTAATCAATTACAACCTGCCGGAGGATCCGGAGGATTACGTGCACCGTATTGGTCGGACCGGTCGGGCCGGCAGCACCGGGGTCTCCATCAGCTTTGCCTGTGAAGATGACTCTTTCCTGATTCCCGAGATTGAACACTACATCGGACAAAAGCTGAACCTGGTGCATCCGGATGATTCGCTGCTGGCCGGCTAAGGTCGGCAGCATGGAGCCCGGGCTTCACTGGATGCGTTTGGACCCCGGGCAAGCTTTTGCCAATGACGACGCCCAAGAACCTCTCAAGGCCTAGGAGGGGGCAGCATGAAGATTGTTGCTGACGAAAACATTCCGTTGCTTCACGAGTTTTTCGGTGATCTGGGGGAGATCCATCCACTTCCGGGACGGACACTCTCCGCAGCCCAGGTTCGAGATGCGGATGTGCTCTTGGTACGCTCGGTGACTCCCGTGACGGAGCAGTTGCTGGCGGACAGCCAGGTAGGCTTTGTGGGCACGGCCACCATCGGCTGTGACCATGTGGACCTGGGCTATCTGCACACTCAGGACATCGCCTTTGCCAGTGCGCCGGGGTGTAATGCCCGGGGAGTGGTGGAGTACGTGCTGGCCAGCCTGTCCATTTTATTTGAGCGGGAAGGTTGGCAGTGGCCCACCACACGCATTGGCATTGTCGGCCTTGGCAATGTGGGAAGCCGGCTCAAGCAGGTATTGGAAGGACTGGGATGCGAAGTGCTGGCCTGTGATCCTTTCTTAAAGGAGCAGGGTGTCCCGGGGCTGGTATCCTTGGATGAAGTGTTAGGGTGTGATGTGATCAGTTTACATACGCCCTTGACCCGCACAGGCCCCCATCCGACTTTTCATTTGTTGGACGCAGAGCGTCTGGCCAGAATCAGCCCCCGGCAGATCTTGATCAACACGGCTCGGGGGCCGGTTATCCAAGAAGAAGCGCTGCTGGAAAAGCTTCAGCGTGAACCCGAATGGCCCGTGGTGCTGGATGTCTGGGAAACCGAGCCCCAGGTCAACCCTGAACTGCTAGAGCGGGTGCAAATTGGTAGTGCCCATATTGCCGGCTATAGCCTGGACGGCAAAATGCGTGGCACAGAGATGATCTATCAGGCCCTGTGTCATCACCTGCAGCGGCCGGTCCGTCATAGGCTTGCTGACTTTCTCCCGGCCACCCCATTGGCAGAGGTGAGGTTTGGGGCTTCTGTTGCGCCCTATGATGCCTTGTCGATTGCAATCCGGGCCTGTTATGACCCAAGAACTGACGATGGGCTGTTGCGCCGGGCCCTAAGGCTTCCCACAGAGGAGCATGGCGCGGCATTCGATAGTCTAAGAAAGCATTACCGGATCCGGAGGGAGTTTGGGCTCACTCGAATCTCCTTTACGGAGAAGGCGCCAGAGGCTGAGCGCTTGTTAAAAGCGGCCGGATTCGATACCGGCCGCTGAGAGGGCATTCCCAAAGTTGATGGAGCTTCCAAACCAATCCTTTCAAGCCCTTTCAGGAAGTTAGCTACATTGTCCGGCTTTGCTGGGACGAGCCTGGCCCAGTATAGGCCTCTCCTGCCTCCAGGGCCTGTAAGGCCGCACAAATCATTTGTTCGGTGATCGGGATTTCCCGGCCATCGGCATCTATAAGCGCCGCGCCATTGAGATGTGGATCCATGCCTTGACCTTGTCGATTCATTCCAGGTGTCTGCCCTACAGTCGTTGATGTCATAGCGAACTCCTCCATGGCTACTAGAGCTAAGTCTAGGTGACTTAAGTGACGCTTTTATGAACGCCGATAACAGTTTCGTAAAAATTCATGGCAGTTTTGATTCAGGTCATGAAGTGCCCATGCCCGTGTAACCACCGGAAGTCCGGTCAGGCATCTGGCCATGCACTGGGGAGGGAGGCGAAGTCTCAGGCCAATAGAAGGATGTCATAGAGCACTCGTAAGGGCGGTCGGCTGAATGGGCCTGCAGTGAGAGGACTGTCGAACCCAAGCGGTTTAGGGCAGTGTCGGCTGCTTGGGCAACGGTTATGGAGGTGGCCAGAAAAGGCGCAATCCGCTTCATGGGCTGTTCCCGAATACTCTGTTTTGCTGTAACCGGCTTCGCCCCGGACAGGCTGTGAATGGCAAGAACCTTTGGTTTCAAGAATGCGGATTGGGCGAGGCATTTTCAAGGGAAAGCCCCGCAGCTGGCGTTACGTCTTGGTAACGGGGCTGGGTAGCGGGAAGCTGGAAAGCCTTAGCGAACCGGAGGGGCAAGCAGGTCGGACATGGCCTCGCCCAGTGCCCGCGAGGAGCCAGAAGCTATCGCCTGGCGCAACCGCTGGAGATGGGTGATTCTTTCTGGAATGGGGGAGTCCGCGCCTGGGGATACCGGCGCGGGACTGTTCAGCAAAACAAAGGCCTTGTAGGTCAGCACCGCCTGGTCGATGGCTTCCTGACGGATCGTATCCACATAACGGATATAGCCTTCCTCCGCCAGCCACAGCATGGCGGAAAAGCAGGCCTGATGGCGGGGGCTGTGGATGCCATACTCATCAGGCGTATCCGGCCCCGAAATGTCCTCTACATAGACCGCAACCTTGCGGGGAAAGGCA
>JAJUGC010000099.1 GCA_029268325.1 Gammaproteobacteria bacterium
GGCGCCGCCTTGTACTCATATTCCAGCGGATGATAGGTCAGCCCCAGGCGAATCCGCCCCGCATCCCAGTCCCAGATCAAGCGGGCCATGGGCAACAAGGGCGTGTCGACCTCCCCCTGCAAATCCTGGCCCCTGACGACTTCTACCAGATCTTCCTCGGTAATCTGCACTTCAGCAAAAACCAGGTCCCAGCTCAGCAAGCTATTCCCATACAGGTAACTGCCAAACAGCTGGATGCCGTCACGGGAAAAGCTCAAGTTCCGCAGCCGGTCAGTGTAGATACTCTGGGGCAGGATAATACTGGCTCGAGTATGGGCAACGTCCCGGGTTTCATTAAAGAAACCCAGCGGCGAGCGGATACGCCCCACCTTAACTCCCAAGGTCTGCTCCCACTCGGACAGGAACATATAGTTCACAAAACCATAATCGAGCCGCAGATCCCCATCATCCATCTCGCCCATGGTCCGGCTCAGGATCTGCCCCACCACCTGGACGTTCTCAAAGGGGCGACTTCCAATAATCAGCCCCAGCTCACGGAACTCGGTGGAAATACTGTCGTCCGAGTCTCCGGCAAAGTTATTGTCGGACGTATAGACCAGCCCCTGGCTGGCAAAAGCCTGCCAATACCAGTCATCGAACAGGCTATCGATGATCTGGTTGGCTTGAAGAGGCAACGCCAAAACAAAACAGAAACCACCGGCAACAAAACCTTTAACGGACCTAGTCGTCAGATACCGCATAGACGTACTCCAGATAACCCAAGGTTTCCAGATCAACGAGGCGTCTTATTGTTGTGCCGACTCTGGAGTTCAGATAAACCCGTTGGAAAGACCAATGCCTGCCCTGCTACCTGCACCCGAAACCGCAGCGCTTTACCAATACAATCGCAATAGAAATACTCGCCCAAGCGGCGGCCATAGCCGCCCCTGGCCTGAAAGCCCTTGCACTGAACAGCGCAGGTTACCCAGCCGCAAGTGCTGGCCGGATGTTACTCGAGTTTCCGGAAAAGCAGGTGTAAAACATAGTCAGACGTGGTTTTTTCTTGTAACCACCAGGAAGAGCCATACCGCCAATCCTCCCAGCAGAATGCCGGCTCCATTGGCAACGATATCAGCAACCGAGAAATAACGATTCGGCACCCAAATCTGGCCAATCTCCACCAGTACCGAATACGCAAACAAGACCGGCGCCATCCAGACCCGAAAGTTCTTTTGCCCGCAGGCCAGCCACAAGGACACCAGCAATACCCCCCAGCACAGCAGGTGGAGGAACTTATCGGGCGAGGCCTCAAACACCGCACCGGGTTTGGGCACCAGGGAGAGATAGGTGGCAATGGCAGTCAGAACCACAAACTGCACCCGCCTGAGCCATCCCCAAGCGACCACCAGGCGCCCTCCCTGTGGGCCGGAATTGTCGCCAGAATCCCAGTACCACTTTCTGCTCTCGCCCAGTTTCGCCTGCGCCTCACACTCCTGCATGGTTGCTTTCTCCTTAGGATCAATCTGTTTTCTTTACTGTATTCTAGGTAACACCGGGTATCGCCAACCGCGAGGCAGCTTTGGAGTGAATCCTTGCGCCCCATTGAGGAGGCCCCCATGCAGCGCTTGTACTTTCTCACCCCCAACGCCGTCAGCACCGTTTCCATTGCCCATGAGCTCAATGACCTGTGCATCCCCAAAGAACATATCCACATCGTCTGCAAAAACCAGGTGCTGCTTGACAAGCTGGACCTCAACAAAGCGAGCGTGCGCCAAACCAGCGACCTGGTGCAGGCCAGCAAGCGCGGCATGCTCTACGGTGCAATCATTGGCGCAATTGCCGGCATTGTGGCGACTGTTTTTCTGCCGGTGGACCAACCCTTCAGCATTGGGCTCACCATTGTGGCCCTGACCGCCTTTGGCGTCCTGTTCGGGATCTGGGCCAGCACCCTGATCGGTGTGTCGGTGCAGGACGTCAAAGTAAAGAAATACCAGGACGACATCAACAAAGGATCCCTGCTGATGCTGGTGGATATTTCTCCGGAACGGGAGCGGGAAGTCACTTCCCTGATCAAGCTGCATCACCCCGAAGCCCGCATTGAAACAGTCTCCTTGAGCGAGCAGCGCCGGGGCGAAGGCGTTGGCGCCTAACGGATGTGGGCAGCTAAAAGACCCGGGGACGGCGAGGACGAACCTTGCGGGGCTTTTCCACGCCCACATCGTTAGGGCCTTGCTGCCATTGCTGGCGATCTGCCTGGATTCGGCCATCAACGAAGGGCACATAGGTGCAAGTACCGTAAAAGGACTCCTTCATCACCAGCCAAAAATCCCCTTCGAGCATCTCACTGACCTCATCGGCCGGCTGAGAATGATCGAAGGGATATTCATAGCGCTCCAGCAAGAGCTGCCCCTCCGGGGTCAGCCGGTAATAGGCGAGATACCCTCGCCACAGCTTGGAGCACACCGCATGGTTACTGGGCCTTGGCCGGTGCTTAAATGGATACTGGTTATTCCAACGGGGTCGGGCTGGCCGTTGGCCCTGCACGATGGTGTAAAGCCGCAGAGCACCAAAGTCTACGGAAGGGTATTCATTAACCAGGATATCGGGTGGCTGCTGGGGCATAGAGAGAACCTTTCGGGCTTGCAAAGCCTGGCTGAACAGCAAGACCACCTGGAGCGGTATGCCAGGCCCTGGCCAGGTTGGCGGAAACCTCAGGACGGAGGAAAGTCTTCAAACAGCTTCTGAATGGCCTCACGGACCACGTCCATACGCTCCGCCGGGCTGGCACCGTCATCCCAGAAATAGCTGGCGATGCCGCGCCACACCAGTTCCCGGGGAGCTCCCGCCTGTCCTGGCTGCACCAGATCCACGACAATAATGGCCTTTTCAGTTTCGGTCACCACGGGCCTTGGCCCCCACACGGGTCCGTATCCCGCCCACCAGGGACCATGCATGTAGCCAAAGGAGTCATAGAAGAAGTCTACATTCACTTCCTCTTCGATTCGGGTGCGGAAGGTCACATAAAAGTCGGGGTTGTCCTGCACCTGGGCATAGCCTTTGGCCGCCAACTCTTCGCCAATGGCTTTCTCCACCCGGCGTGCGGTCAGGTCATAGGGCTTGGTCAGGTCAGATTCTTGACGGGGCAACCACTGCCAGCCGGACAGGGCCGAGAAATCCACCGTGGGATCATAGTCGCGGGCCACCCGCACACCACTACAGGCAACCAGCACCAGAGAAGCCAGTAGGAGAACAAACCCTAGGCAGCGAAGTGGGAAACGATCGGGCATAATGGCTCTCCCTCGGCCCGAAGCCGCCAGGAACCCGGCAAGGGTTCAAAAGCAGTCCGGCTATTCCAACACTCTAATCTGCCCACAGGCGGGAGACAAACAGGGAGAGATCTGCAGGGGAATCAGTTGGCGGGCTTACCGGCCTCCTCCTGCAAACCCGTAGAGGACAGATCATGCTCGTAATGGAGCACGGTGCTCACACCGTATTGCTCGTAAATCCGCTTTAAGGTTCCATCCTCTGTAATCTGCGCCAAGCCCCGGTTGAAGGCCTCCAGCTTTTCCTGATAGTTCGGAGCCTTAGGGGAAAATGCCACATAGAAGTATTTGAGCTCCAGGGGCGGATGCATGAACTCCAGCTCCTCCCGATACTCTTTAAGGAGGGTTTCAAGCAGATAGTCCGCCACGAACTTGTCGATTACGATCAACCCCACCCGTTTGTGGTACAGGCGACGCAAGTTAACCAGGTCGCTCTTGGCGGTTTCCTTGTTCAGGAAGTCGGCATTGTCCACGGCAAGGGGATTCGCATAGCCGCGCACCACTCCGACAGTATGCTCACGGATGCCCTGCAAGGCGGCCACCGGGTTGGAACGGGGATCAACCGGATAACGAGCCGGGGTGTCCTTACGCTTATACAAGCCTACGGGGCCACCCGCAAATGGCGTGGAAAAGGCGAGCTGGCGGGTGCGTTCCTTGGTGTAATAGGCGGGAAAGATTCCGTCCACCTCCCCAACGCTGGCTTCACGAACAGCGCGAGGCCAAGGTACAAACTTGACGTGCACCTCGTACCCGGCCCGTTCCAGCGCAGTAACGACCAGCTCATGGACATAACCTCGCCCCTTCAATCTCTGCGCGACATAAGGAGGCCACTCCAGGGTCGCCAGGGTAATGCGCTTCGCCTCCGTAACCTCAGCCTCCGAGCTGGACGGGGAGGCAGAAGCAGGCAGCATGGCCATGGGCCAAAGCAGCCAAACCAAAATCCGTATCCACCGGGAAACGTCCCTACCCATCAGGGGAACTCCTATACTAACGAAGCCAAAGCCTTCTCACTTGTATCCAGCCGCTAAATGGCACCAGGCTCGCCAGCTCCGTATTCGCCAGTGCCCCCTTTCCTGGCCATCCCTGCCAAAAGCATTGGGCCTAAAACAGGCCGGCTTCCAGCCCTGCCGCCATATACATCCCCACCTCTTCACACTGGGCCAGGAACTCTTCCTGAAACTCGCCCCGGCAGATCAAGGGTTCCCGTACCGCCCGCCAGCGCAGTCCCGTCACAATGGTTTCCACCGCCCGCCGGGTTCCGGTGCCATCATGCCCGGCCCGAATCACCAGCGCATAGGGCTTGCCTTGGGTTTTCTCCAGACAAGGATAATAGATCCGGTCAAAGCAGTCCTTGAGGGCACCGCTCATATATCCCAGGTTTTCCGGGGTTCCCAGAATAATGCCATCCGCCGCCAGTATATCTTCCGGCCCGGCCTCCAAGGGCGGCAACCAGCGTGCCTCCACTCCGGCAATGTCCGGATGGGCGGCACCACGCAGCATGGCCTCTACCATGGCCTGAATCCTGGGGGATGGCGCATGGGCCAAGATCAGCAGTTGCTTTGCAGAACTCACCGTCAGACCGTACTCCCAAACAACTTAAGCATGTCAGACCGTTCCAAAGGCTGATGCAACACATAGCCCTGGATCCAGGAAAAACCCAAGGCCTGGGCGTACGCCAACTGCTCCTCTGTCTCGACGCCTTCCGCCACCGCCTGCATGCCCAGCGCTTCGGCCAGCCCCAGGATCGAGCGTACGACCTCCCGGCTCTGTCTCTTTTCAGTCAGGCTCTGGATAAAGGAACGGTCCACCTTAATGACATTGAACGGCAACTGATGCAGGAAACTCAAGGAGGAATAGACTGTCCCGAAGTCATCCAGGCATGTCTGGATCCCCATGGCCTGTAACCTGGTCAGGATCGCTGCTGCTTCCCGGTCATGGCGAATGATGACATTTTCCGTCACCTCCAGACGCAGGTTGCTGCCCTGCAATCCATACTTGGTCAAAGTCGCCTGAACGTAAGGCACCAGGTCCTTGCTATAGAACTCCTTGGGAGAAACGTTGACGCTCACATAGAAGTCTGCCGGAATGGATTGGACTTCCAGCCACTCGGCGAGGCTGGCACAGGTCTGGTCCAGCACGAAACGTCCAAGGGGCGTGATCAGCCCGGTTTCCTCCGCCACCTGAATCAACCGGGAAGAGTCAACGTTGCCCATCACCGGGTGCTTCCAGCGGATCAGGGCTTCACAGCCAACGGCCTGACGGGTCTGCAAATTGACAATCGGCTGAAACTGCACCGCCAGCTCAACTTCCTGCAGGGCGCGGCGCAGCTCCGATTCCAGGTAAAGCCGGGAAACCTTCTCTCCCCGCATGCGGGCATCGAACACTACATACTGATTTTTGCCCTGGCGTTTCGCCTCGTACAGGGCAACATCAGCGTCGAGCAGAGCCTGGTCGGCACTACGACAGGCCCCATCACCCAGCATGATGCCAATACTGGAACTGACGGTGATCTCATTGCCATCGAGCATGAAGGGTTGCTGCAACGCCTCCAGGATCCGGGTGGCAATCTGTTCAACAGCCGCCTGGTCTTCGGTTTCTTCCAGTAGCAAAGTGAACTCATCGCCTCCGAAACGTGACAGGGTATCTACGGGTCGCAACAGTTCCTGGATTCGATCCACAAAGGCACAAAGCAGCTTGTCTCCCACAAGGTGGCCGAAGCTGTCGTTGATCAGCTTGAAGTTATCCATATCCATGACGAACACGGCAAAGCGCTCTCCAAACCGCTCTGCGCGCGCAACCACATGGCCCAAGCGATCCATAAACAGGGAGCGGTTGGCAACGCCGGTCAGGCGATCATGGAAGGCATCATACTGCAGCTGCTGCTCCAGGCGCTTGCGCTCGGTAATATCCGCAAAGGACACCACCACACCAGACAGTTCCTCGTCCCCTCTCCGAAAAAGGGGGCGGGAATTAATGGACAACCAAGAGATCTCGCCACCGGGACGGGCCAGGCCAAGCACCACATCATCACAGGCCCTCCCGGTCTGCAACGTCACCTGGGCGGGATACTCCTCGGTGGGGAACGCTGTGCCATCCTCCCGCACCACAAACCCTTGATAGCAACCTATGGACTGCCCCTTGATCAGTTCACCTCCCAGCAAACGTTCAGCACTCTGGTTCCAGGCCTGTACCCGGCCCTCATCATCAAAGAGCACGACGCCTTCCGCCAGGGCAGCCATCATCGTACGCCAGCGGTCTTCGCTTTCGCTGAGAGCCCGCAATACCTGGGCCCGCTCCACCGCCCGGCTCAAAGGCTTGGCCAGAGCCTGCACCAGGGTCTGCTCTCCATAGCTGAAGCCTGGTTCGCCCTCCCTGGTTTCAGAGCTCATCCGATGGATCTCCAGATGGCCTGCGCTACCTTCCGGCAGCCGCAACTCCTGCACCAGGCTGGCGACACCGGGACTAAACCCGGGCGGCTGGAAGATCTTGCCATCACAGACCAGGCGCACCCGGATATTGTCGGGTCGGGAGAATCCGGAAGGAATGATCTCAACGACCCGCTCCAGCAACTGGTCCAGACTGCCTTGGGTCTGGACCAAGCGGGATACCGCATACAAACAATTGAGTTCCCGAACCCGGGCTTCCAGTTCCAGTGTCTGGTTTTGCAGTACTTGCTCGGTGTGTTTGAGTGGTGAGACGTCAGAGACCGCTCCGATCAGGGAAACCGAGCGCCCTTGGGCATCCAGCTCCCGCTCCCCTTGGATGGCCAGCCAGACCGTCTCGTCCCGCCCTCTGGGGCGTACCCGGAATTCCAGTCGAAACTGGGGCGGAGGATTAACCAGGATTTCACTCACCAACAGCAGGTCGTCCGGATGGATGAGCCGTAGATAGTCCTCCAAAGGCCGAATCTTTTGTGTCTCAAAGCCCCAGAGCTGTTCAGCGCTTTCCGAGGCCACCACCATCCGGCTGTCGAGGAGGATCTGCCAGGTGCCCATCTGTCCGACCGACAA
>JAJUGC010000100.1 GCA_029268325.1 Gammaproteobacteria bacterium
AGAGCTGGTGGGGCCGGCCATGGCGATTGCGGCCCTGGGGGCGATCGAATCCCTGCTGTGCGCGGTGGTGCTGGATAACATGACCCGCAGCAAGCACAACGCCAATGCGGAGTTGGTGGGGCAGGGCTTGGGTAACATGATTGCGCCATTTTTTGGCGGCTTTACCGCGACCGCGGCACTGGCCCGTTCCGCGGCCAACTTCAAGGCGGGTGGCAGAACCCCGATGGCGGCGGTCTTTCATGCGGGGATGGTCTTGCTGGCGGTGGTGGTACTGGCCGATCTGTTCGCCTATTTGCCTATGTCGGCCCTGGCCGGCTTGCTGTTGATGGTGGCCTGGAATATGAGTGAGGCTCGCCATGTGGTGAAGCTGATCCGCCGCGCACCCCTGGAAGATGTGCTGGTGCTGTTGGTGTGCCTGTTGTTGACGGTGTTTGTGGATATGGTGGCGGCCATTGCCACCGGTATTGTGCTGGCCTCGCTTCTTTTTATGAAGAACATGGCCAATCAGGCCAATATGACCATCCTGGATGATGACAACCCGCGGGTGAAGGAGCGACTGCCCAGTAACATCCGTGTCTACAAGCTGAGCGGCCCGCTGTTCTTTGCCGCCGCGGAACGGGCCACCACCCCGTTGCGCCGTTGGCAGGACGATATCCGCACGGTGGTGCTGTATATGGATGGGGTGCCGGTTATCGACAGCGCCGGGGCGGTGACCTTGGTGAGTGCGATTGATGAATACCTCAGCCGTGGCGTCCAGGTCATTATTGCCGACTTGCTGCCGGGACCTCGTAAAGTACTGCAACGTTCTGGCCTGCTGACCCAGCAGGCGGGCCTGATCATTGTCGATACCTTGGCGGAAGCATTGCGCCTGGTACGAGAGCAGGAAAAGGCGGAACAGGCCGCTGCGGAAACCCAGGCCTTGGAAGAGGCCCTGGCTCGGGGAGCTGAGGGGGCAGGCGAATCGCAGCCCAAGTAGTTGAAGGTGGCGGGCCCTGTTAGCGCATCAGGGCCCTCATTAACCACCAAGCCTGAAGGCTATTCGAAAGCCTTCAGGCGCTCCACGTCAATAATGGTTATTTCCTTTCCCTGACTGTCGATAATGCCCTGTTCCTTGAGGGTGCTGAGAATGCGGGACAGGGTTTCCGGTTTGATGGACAGGCGCGACGCCAGGAGTTGCTTCTGGATGGGCAATTCCACCCGCTGCTGGCGGTTCGGGTGCAGTTCCCACTCGTTCAGAAAATAACGGACCACCCGGTAGGTGGCGTTTTTCATGGTCAAGCTTTCGATTTCCTGCAGCCGGGAGTGGAGGCGGGTGCAGACGTCGCCGAGCAGGCGAATGCAGGCGTCGTTATTGTGGCGCAGGATATCCATGAAGGCCTGGTTCTGAAAGGCCTGGACCCGGGCCGGACCAATTGCGGTCGCGGTGACCGGATATTCCTCCCGGTTCATGAACATCACCGCTTCGGCAAAGGTCTGGCCAGGCATCAGGACCTCGATGACCTTTTCGTTGCCATCGGGGGTGAGTCGGGTCAGTTTCACTTGCCCTTCCAAAACCAGGAAGAACTGGTTGGCCGCCTGACCCTGGTAAAACAGGTACTCACCGGCTTCTAACGGCAGAATCCGTGACGTACGGGCGACGTTATGTAGTTCTGACTCCGTGAGCGCGGAAAACAGGTGGTGGTTTTTCCAGGAGGGAGTCGTTTTCAGATCCGGCATGGGCACCTCGGCATAACCTGATGGACTGACTTATCCCTAGGGTAGCGTTAAATGGATCTGCATCCCATGCCGGTTTATCAAGATTCGCAAATTTACCGGTCTCAACAAAACAGCCCGGTATATTCCGCTCCGGTCCGCACCAGAAACAGTAATTCCAGTGACATCTGCTCCGGCTCCAGCCGGTCTAGCAGGTTTTTCACTTGTAAGCCCAGCTCCGTATCTCCCTCGATGATGAGTTCCCGTTGAAAGAACAGGGTATCCGGATCCTCCCTGCGGGCGGCCAGTTGCAGAAAACTTTTGATGTTGCCGAGGATGCTGGCATCGGCAATCCCGTCTTTTCGCATCAGAATCTCCCGGGTCGGGCTGGCGCTGAACAGCCAGGTATGGTTCAAATCCATGAACTCCACCCGCAGCCAGCGATTGATCAGGAAGTCGCAATCGCCATCCGCCAGGGGCTGGGCAAACACCTTGCGAAGTACCGACAGCAGGGCCGCCTGCTGTAGCCCAAAGGGTAGCTTGGTCAAGGGGGTTGCAACCAGTAAAGGAAGCTTGGGGAGGAGGGCTCGAGGCGAGAGGTCCCCGGGCAGTAGGGTACGAGGTGTTAAGGGTAAAGCTTCGAGAGCCTGTCTGGTAAGGGAAAACATCTCACTATCCTGTCAAATAATCCCTACTTTGCCGGAAGCCCGCCAGGACGCATTGACTTGCATCAAGCGAAAAGAATACCGCCTTTGCTAGGCTGCGCCGGACATTCAGGTCTTGAAGTGAAGGTTTACTATGGAACTGGTCTGTCCGGCGGGAAGTTTTCCTGCACTCAAGGTGGCGGTGGACGAAGGCGCGGATGCGGTTTATATCGGCTTTCGGGATAACACCAACGCTCGCCATTTTGCTGGCCTTAACTTTTCAGGTGACCAGCTGCACCAGGCTATCGGCCATGCCCAGGATCGGGGAGTTAAGGTGTTCGTGGCCATCAATACCTATCCCCAGCCCCGGGGCTGGAAGAACTGGCAAAATGCCGTCGACCAGGCCGCCGATCTGGGAGTGGATGCCTTGATCTGTGCCGATATGGGCGTGCTAGAGTATGCCAGTCGCCGCCATCCTGGCGTTTCCCTGCATCTGTCGGTTCAAGGATCAGCGACTAACTACGAAGCCCTGCGCTTCTATCAGCGCCATTTTAATATCCGGCGAGCGGTTCTGCCCCGGGTCTTGTCGATTCAACAGGTCGCCCAGGTGGCTGCCCAGTCGCCGGTGGATCTGGAGGTCTTCGGCTTCGGCTCGCTTTGTATCATGGCGGAGGGACGTTGCATGTTGTCCTCCTATGTGACCGACCAGTCCCCCAATACGGGCGGCGCTTGCTCTCCCGCCCAGCACGTCCGCTGGCAGGAAACCCCTCAGGGGCTGGAGTCCCGCCTCAATGGGGTGTTGGTAGATCGCTATCCGACGGGAGCCAAGGCCGGCTATCCGGTACTGTGCAAGGGGCGTTTCGATGTGCAGGGGCAGGTGTACCATGCCATTGAGGAGCCCACCAGTCTCAACACTCTGGAGCTGATCCCCAAGCTGGCGGAAATTGGTATCAAAGCGATTAAGATCGAGGGGCGCCAGCGCAGTCCGGCCTATGTGCAGCAGGTGGTTCGGGTCTGGCGTCAAGCGTTGGATCAGTTTCGCACCACCCCCGGCTCGTTCGAGCCCAAGCCCCGTTGGCAGCAGGCCCTGGATAAAGTGTCGGAAGGGGCCCAAACCACCCTGGGGGCTTATCACCGTCCCTGGCAATAGTCCGTGTTCTAGCAGCAGGAGACTTCTATGCAGCTTTCTTTGGGGCCATTGCAGTACCTTTGGCCGCGCCAGCAAGTATTCGATTTCTATGAGCAAATGCTCGACCTGCCGGTTGATGTGATCTATCTGGGCGAGACGGTTTGCTCCAAGCGTCGCGAGCTGAAGACCGGTGATTGGCTGGACTTGGCCGCCAATCTGGCCCGCAAGGGAAAGGAAGTGGTGCTGTCCACCCTGGCGCTGATCGAGGCCGAGTCGGAACTCAAGACACTCCGGCGGATTTGTCGGACGGAGGGCTTTCTGGTCGAGGCCAACGACCTGGCGGCGGTGGAACAGCTGGCGTCCCAGGGCGTGCCGTTCGTCTGTGGCCACTCCATCAATATCTATAACACCCATAGCCTGGCCTTCCTGATCCGACAGGGCGCCCGCCGCTGGGTGATGCCGGTGGAGCTGTCGGCCGCCACCTTGAGCGATATTCTGCAAGAGCTCGCGGGCCAACAGCTGCAGGTGGAAACCGAGGTGTTCAGCCACGGCTATCTGCCGCTGGCCTATTCCGCCCGTTGTATGACGGCCCGCTACCATCAGCTGCCCAAGGACAACTGCCAGTTTATCTGCCGGGAATATCCCCGGGGCTTGCCGGCCCGTAGTCAGGAAGGGGAGCCGCTGTTCACCATGAACGGCATCCAGACTCAATCGGGCGCCATCTACAATTTGCTGGATCAGGTCCCCAGAATGCGGGCTCTGGGGGTGAACTTGGTTCGGCTGAGTCCGGCCCCCAGCGGGATGGAGGAGATTATCCGGTCATTTGATGCGGCCCGGCGTGGTGAGCCGGTGCAGGTGGAGGTTGGCGAGCCCACCTGTAACGGATACTGGTTTGCCGAGCCCGGGATGATCTTCAAGTCAGGTACCAGTCTCTAATGCAGGGCTGGTACCCGATGGACTAGCGATACTCTTCCTTCATTGCTCGATAGCGCTCGGCCAGTTCGCGGCGGATTTCCCGACGTTGCTGGGCCTGGGCGAACCGGCGTCGCTGCTCCGAGGTTTTCGGTTCCAGCGGCGGTACCGGCGTGGGGTTTCCCTCGTCGTCCACGGCTACCATGGTGAAAAAGCAGCTATTGGTGTGACGCACCGTTTTAGTGTGGATGTCTTCGGTGATCACCTTGATGCCAATTTCCATGGAAGTGGTGCCGGTATAGTTGACCGACGCCAGAAACGTCACCATTTCGCCCACGTTGATCGGCTGGCGGAAATTGACCTGGTCGACCGACATGGTAACCACATAGTGCCCCGCATAGCGGCTAGCGCAGGCATAGGCGACTTCGTCCAGATACTTGAGCAGGGCACCGCCATGCACCTTGCCGGAAAAGTTGGCTTTGTCCGGAGTCATAAGCACGGTCATGACCAGCTCAGAACGTTCGCTCAGCATAAAACATAGTCTCTACAGCAAAAGGCCCGCTCGGGAGGGGTAGGCCTGGGTTCATGGTGGGCGGTTACCCTGCTCTGGCATCAAGCCTGGCGGCAGCGTCCGCACACCTGTGAGTTGTGGCTTCCATTGTAACGGCGGGTGGGGGCGCCATGGCTAATGAGATTCCCTTATCGGGGAGATTTGGAGTATCTATCACTTTTTGAGTGGATTAGCCGAGTCTGCATCTTTTTCCCCTCTCCCTGACCTTCTTCCCAGGAGGGAGAGGGAACTGTTCAGGCGACTTCATCGCGCCTTCTGCATGTGCGGTCTGGAGGGGAATCAGAACGTCCTAGCCATCTTTGTCAGGGCTACCCGGACAATATAGAAGAAGACCAGATACGCCCCGACCATGGCCGTGACGCGAATGGCTTTGGTGCGTCCCCGTTTGAGGGCAATGGTACCCAGGATGATATAGGCGACCAGACCCAGGACCTTGGCGGTGACCCAGCCTGCCTGGAAGGGATACTGGCGAAGCAGATAGGCAAGGCCCAGGGCACTAATCAGCAGGATGGTGTCATTGATATGGGGAACAATCTTGACCCACTTCTTTTGAAGCTGGGGAGACTCCATCAGCATCCAGACAGCCCGCAAGCTGAATAGCACGAAGGTAATCGCAATCGTCGTGAGATGGATGTGTTTTAGTGCCATGTAACTCATGAAGGATCCTTATGCTATGCCGAAAAAGAGCGCTTACTTTAGCATTTGCTCTTTGATAAATCCCCTGGGATGGCGTGAAAGCCTGGTGTTAGGGCGGGGAGGCAAAGCGGGCTATTCCTGGCTGCACAGGCTTTCGATGCGCGACAGGGCGTTGTCCACTTCGCGGGAGTAGAACTTTTTGTGGGTGCAATAGGCGAAGTTGATGCCATAGCGGAACCGGCCATTGACCTCGGTTATGCTGGCAATGATTCCCAGAATATCGGATTCGGCAATGTAGCGTCCCCGGAAATTAAGGGAGATCCGCTCCTTGAGGCGAAAGCGCTGGCAGGTCTCAATCGCCATGCCATAGCGGTTGATATCGATACAGTGAACGGGCGTGGCCCGTCGGAGTCGCTTGAAAAATCCCCTGGGAGTGACGGTAACCTGTAACGACCGCGCTTTATGCCTAGCTTTCAGTCGCCTGTCCGGCAAGCGGACTGCGAGTGCATTTTTCATGGTAACGGTCACTTTTCTTTATTCTTGTCGAAACCACTTTATTTCGGCCTACCAGTCGGGCAGGCCTGTGATAATAACCACAGAATACCAGGTTGCCAATCCCGGAGCCCCTCAGGCCCGGATATCCAGTAAGCGGCCCTTGGCGGAAACCAGAGGCTCAGGAGTAGCGGTTTTGGGGTTGAGGAGCAGGGGAGAGCGGCGGTTTTTTCGGCGCCGTTCCGGCTGGTTCCAGGGCTCCTGACGCTGGCGGCGGTCCGGAATCAGGCGCCGCTCGGAGGAGTCTGGAGCCAGGGGTTGCTGTAGCTTGGCGACCGGCGTGGTTTGGGACTGGCGATCTACCTGGCCGGCCTTGGGGTCATAGTGGGGCGGAGGGTTTCCCTGGATGCTGAACATGCTGAACTCCTTTCAGATATAATGTCCGATTGTTTATCCATCGGTGGTTGTCGGCAATCCTGGCAAAATCTTGAGCCTTAACTTTGAAATTGACAGGGTTCCGGGAGGGCAGTCCCGGCTCGGGGGGCCCTGGCCCGTCTGGTTTGAAACCGGCCGATGGGCTGCCCGAGTGAAGGCTATACTCTGCTCGACCCACATTGGGTACACTGCGTCCTTTGCGGCACCTGTGAATCGCTGCCGAAACATTCAGCTTCGTCAGGTCGTGACCTGATCTTAAGAGATGTCAATGAGTTTTAAGAAACCCCTGTCCGTCAACCGCCTGTACAAGCCTTGCCTTTCCAAGGACTTCCGTTTCCAAACCACCCGTAGCCTGCAGCCGCTGGACCAAATCCTGGGACAAAAGCGTGCCCAGGAGGCAGTACATTTTGCCATTTCCATCCGCGACCCGGGTTACAACATCTACGCTGTGGGCAGCAATGGCCTTGGCAAGCGCACCATGATGCTACGCTATCTCAAGCGGGAAGGGCTGATTCCCAATGCGGCGAGTGACTGGTGCTATGTGGCGAACTTTGAAGATCCGCGGTCGCCTCAAGTCATCCAGCTGCCTGCAGGTGTGGGCCAGAGCCTGAAAAAGGACATGGAACAACTGATGACCCGCCTGCAAAAGGCGATTCCCCAGGCGTTCGACAACGAGTCCTATTATGAGCGTTCGGAACTCATCAAAAACGAACTGGGCGCCAAGCAGGAAAAGGCGCTGGCCCGGATTGCCAAGGAAGCCAAAAGGCACACGGTGCAACTGACGGTGACCACGCCG
>JAJUGC010000101.1 GCA_029268325.1 Gammaproteobacteria bacterium
CAGGCTTTCCTCCATGCGCTCAATGGCTTGCTTCAGGATTGCTGGCAGTTCGGCTGAGGCGTAACGTTGCGCGTGAAGCACCATCTTCTCGGCCTCGGTTCTCACCTGGGCCACGATGGCCTGACCTGTACGCCGCTTGATATCCTGGCACAGCTCATTGAGCTGTTCATGGGACAGCAGCGGGGTCAGGTTCTTGCCGCTGACATCCACTAGGACACGGATCGGTTTGCTCGGCAGGAAGCGTTCCAACTGCAGGAATTTCGGCGCTGCATACTGGACGGAAAAGATCGCCTCCAGCAGCAGAGTGCCCGGGTTGATTCCCTTGACACTCATGGTGGCCAGAGCCGCATTGCCCAGTTCGGTGCTGAGGATCATGTCCATGGCTTCGGTCACCATGGGGTGCTCCCAGCTGAGGAAGTCCATGTCTTCCCGGGACAGGGCCAGGGTACGGCTGAAAGTGACCGTATTGCCTTCGTCCCGCAGCTTCGGGAAGTGGCTGGTCATCTGCTCCGACGGACGCAATACCAGGGCATCCTGGGAATGGAGTTCGTGGGCGACCCCATGGAGATCCCACACTCGCTCCATGTACTCTTGTAGCTCGGGCGTGTTTTCTTCTGCCTCAATCTGGGCAATCAAGGCTTCGGCCTGGGGACGGTTGCAGGAGTTCATTTCCAGCAGACGGTCCCGGCCGGACTGGAGCCGCTGGCGCAGCTCCTGGGTCTGGGTAGCCGTTTGAGCGATTAGGGCGTCCAGGTTAGCGTCAGGGGCCTGCAGCTGTTGCATGAGCTGATTTGCCACCGACTCATAGACGGCCACACCTACGGCGTTACTGGTGGCAAAGGCATCCAGGCCCTCCTGATACCAGCGGAACAGGATTTCCTGGGCCGTCCCCTCCAGATAGGGCACATGGATCTGGATGGCTTCCTTCTGGCCGATCCGGTCTAGACGGCCGATTCGTTGCTCCAGGAGATCCGGGTTCAGGGGCAGGTCGAACAGCACCAGGTGGTGGGCGAACTGGAAGTTACGTCCCTCGCTGCCGATCTCCGAACACACCAGAGCCTGGGCCCCTTGTTCCTGTTCGGCAAAATAGGCGGCGGCCCGATCCCGTTCAATGATGCTCAGCCCTTCGTAGAAGGCCGCGGTACGGATACCGGCCCGCAACTGCAGGTGTTGCTCCAGGGCAATGGCGGTTTCCGCGTGGGCGCAGATTACCAATACCTTGGCGGGTTTGACGGACTTCAGCAGGGTTTGCAGCCAGGCGACCCGTGGATCTTGTTCCACCCAATCTTCCGGGTTCAGGCCAACTTCCGGGTAAAGTCCTTGGGTGCCGAAGCGGTGCTCGGCCGGATACAACTCCGGACAGGGCAGGGGCGATGGCTGCAACTGGCGCTCGGGAAAGCCCTGGATGGCGGCGCGGGTATTGCGAAACAGCACCCGACCGGTGCCATGGCGATCCAGTAGCTTGCGGATCAGTTGATCGGTGTCGATGGTCTCCTGGGCTTCCTCACCCAGGTAGGGGTTGAGCTTTTCCAGCTGGGCGCTGCTGAGGGGGCCTTCCTGTTGCAGCAGTTCCTGCACCAGTTCGTTGAGTTGTTGGTAATTGGCTTCTTCCTGGCGGAAAGTCTCCAGGTCATGGAAACGGGCCGGGTCGAGCAGGCGCAGGCGGGCGAAGTGGCTCTCCAGACCGACCTGTTCCGGGGTGGCGGTCAACAGCAGGAGGCCTTTGCTGTGCTGGGACAACTGTTCCACGCACTGGTATTCCTCACTGGCCTCGTCAGGAGACCAGCGTAGGTGATGGGCCTCATCGACCACCATGATATCCCAGCCGGCCTCTGCGGCGTGGGCACGGGCTTGGGCATTGTTGGTCAGGAAGTCCAGGCTGCAAAGGATCAGCTGTTCTGCTTCAAAGGGATTGTCATTTTCGCTTTCGATCAGAACCGGTTGGTCGTTCTCGTCCAGTTCATAGTCTGGCTCACTTTCCAGCATGGCCTGATAACGGGCTTCATCGAAAATGGCAAAGTGCAGGTTGAAGCGGCGCAGCATTTCTACCAGCCACTGATGGATCAGGGTTTCCGGCACCAGGATCAGGACGCGGCTGGCGCGCCCGGTCTGCAATTGGTAATGGAGAATCAGGCCCGCCTCAATGGTCTTGCCCAACCCCACTTCATCCGCCAACAGAACCCGGGGCGCATGGCGCTTGGCCACTTCAGAAGCGATATAGACCTGGTGGGGCAGGTGACTGGTACGGGCACCGATCAGGCCTTGGGCCGGGGACTGTTGGAGACGGGCCAGGTGGTTCAGGGTTTCTACCCGGAGTTTGTAGGCGGGGTTATTGTCAAACTGGCCACAGAACAGGCGTTGCTGAGGGGTGGTGAACTGGACAAAGCAGCTTAGTTTTACTTCGGACAGGTGGTGCTTGTTGCCGTCTTCGTCGACACCTTCGTAGTACAGCAGGTCTTGTTGTTCCTGGACCGCAGTGACTTCCAGCTCGGTTTCATCGAGAGTCTGGATATGGTCGCCTACCTGGTAGCGGACTCGGGCCAGCGGGGCGTTGTCGGTGGCGTAGGTCCGGTCTTCGCCGGCCGCAGGGAAGGTTACAGTCACTCTTCGGCCTGAGACTTCAGCCACAATGCCCAGTCCCAGTTTTGCTTCAGTATGGCTAATCCAGCGCTGTCCGATCGAAAACTTCATGCTGTACCGTCGACTTGTCTATCGGTGAATGGATATCCGGAGATTGTACGCTCGGCCCGGACCAAAGTAGCAGTCCGCGCCGGCCTGAATTTGGGGGCGCGTATCCTACCATGAAATACAGGAGCTGTTCAGTTTTATGGTTAAGATTGAAGGCGACGGCGAAGTTCGGTGGGGGAGATGCCCTTTCTCTTGCGAAAGGCCCGGGAAAAGCTGCTGTCATTGGTAAAGCCTGCGGCATAGCCGATCTGGCCCACGGTTTTCTGGCTGTTGAGCAGCAGGAACTCGGCATAGTTGATGCGGGCCTCGTTCACCAGGTCTTTAAAGGTATGCCCTTCTTCATTTAGGCGCCGGCTCAGGGTTCTGGCGGACGTATTCAGCTGGGCGGCGACGTCGTCGATTTGCAGGCTTTTGCCGGCGCGCAGGAGCTGCTCCAACATGGAGCGGATCTGACGGGTGAAAGCCGGCTCCTGCTGCAACTCCTGGATCTGCCTTTCCAGCTGCTGCTCGAATTGTTGCATGGTGGCCCGGTTGGAGGTGGTCAACGGCAGCTTAAGGTATTTGCGGGGAATCACGATCTTGTTGCAGGGTTGTCCGAAGAGAATCCGATCCGGATCGGAAAAGGTGCTGTAAGCACTGGCCGGAAACCGGGCCTCATGGATCAGGTGAATGGCCAGCAGCGGAATGTCGGGACGGATATAACGGCGGATACTGTTGAAAGCTCCGAGCACGGTTTCGGTGAGGGTTTCACTGACGGCGCCAAAGTCGCAGCGTGGCCGGAAGATCAGGTGCAACTCATTGCCCATCTCTACCTGAGAAATCTCATAGGCGGGTACCACGACCGGATAAAATTTCAATGCCGCGTTCAAGGCTGCCTGCAGGTTGGGGGAGGTGAGCACTACCACGCCCAGGGTACCGTGGGCGGTCATGGGAAAGTGTTCCAGCAACTGGGCGGACAGCGGACGAGCCGGGTCGGCCAGTTCCTCGCACACCAGCAATAGCTGCTTCAATTGCTGCCCATCGATGGTAGCGCCAGGCATTTCCAGTTCCAGCTTGTTCAACTGGCAACGTTCATACAGATGCTCAGCCGGGAAGCCACGGCCAACAACCAACGCCTCGAACACCTCGACGTATTGGGCGGGGAATCGAAATAGGGTGAGGGGATCGCTCATTTTTCTGGTTATCGTTCTTGCTGATCCGCGAATGGCTGAACCGGCTGGCTCGCCGGATGGCGTCCAATGGTACTGGCCCGGACAGGTTCAGACAAGGGAGGGCCTGGCGGGAAATGCACAGACCTTGGCCGCACCTGTCGACGGTGCTGTCCTAATCTGTCTTTCATCACGATTCTGTATGGGAGATGGAGATGTCGTTATTGGGCAAACTGCTGGATTGGACCTTCGGTACAACGTCTGCCCCAACGGTGGTCAGGGACGCCAGTCAGCGTCTGGCGAATCAGCGTGCCTGGGAGTCTGTGTCAGGGCCTGCGAAAAGGAAAACTGCGCCGCCCGCCGCCCGGCTCATGAAAGTCGCCCAGCGGGTTAAAGAGACGAACAATACCCTGTCTTTGTACCTGGAGCCCGAGGATGGTCAGCCGGTCAGCTTTCGGGCCGGCCAGTTTCTGACCTGCTGCTTTGACATTGACGGTCGGGAGCAGCGCAGGGCCTATTCGATTTCCTCCGTGCCAGGGCGTGAGCCGCTGCGAATCACCGTCAAGCGGATTGAAGATGGGCGGGTTTCCTCGTTTGTCCATGAACACTTAAAAGTGGGCGACAGCATTCGCACCTTCGGGCCCAGTGGTGACTTCTGCCTGCCTGAAGGGATGCGCCGGGCGGTGTTCATTGCCGGTGGTTCCGGTATCACACCGATACGGGCGATGCTGGAATGTCTTCATCAACAACAGCCCGAGATACCGGTCACCCTGCTGTACGCCAGCCGGAGTTCGACCCACATCATTTTCCGTCGCGAGCTTGACGCCTTGGCCAAGGGTTGGCCCAGCCTGACCATCCAGCACGTGCTGTCCCGTCCAAGTGCCCGCTGGGAGGGGGCGCGCGGTCGCCTGACTCCGGAGCGGGTGCGGTCGGTGGTGGAGGAAGCGGCTGGCGACACCTACTTCTTTTTGTGTGGCCCTCAAGGGCTTTCGGAAATGGCCGAGTCGGCTTTGTTGGAAGCAGGGGTGCCCCGGGCACATATTTTGACAGAGCACTTTTTGTCCGGAAGTCGTCCTTCCGAACGCCTGCCGGAAGAGCCGCAATCCATTTATTTTGAGCGCGCCGCTCAGGAAGTGGTCGCCCAGCCCCGACAAACCCTGCTGGAGGCCGCCCTGGAGGCAGGGGTGGAACTTCCCTACAGCTGTCAGGTGGGCGGCTGTGGCCATTGCCGAGTCAGGATTGTCAGCGGGGTGGTGGTCACCAATGAACCCAACTGCCTGAGCCCTGAAGAACAGGCCCAGGGCTATCGGCTGGCCTGTCAGTCCTATGCCTGCTCGGAAACCCGGGTGGATGCCTAAGACGAGGTTCTAAACCCATTGCCATCGGGCGAAATGGGCACGGAAAAAAGCAAGGTGGCCTGAAGGTCGCCCAAATGGAGGAATAGCAAATGATACTGGATAAGATGCTCAATGGTGTACCTCAGCCGGCCCGTAACCGGGTTGAGGCCACGTTGGAAAACGTGTCACTGATGCTACAGGTGAAAAACACCAAGGTGGCAGCCTCTCTGGCGCCTTCCGCGGTACGGGGGTTGTTGTTGCGCCAGGGCAAACGCAATGACGCGGTGAAAATGCCCGCCAGCCATGATGTTCATTTCGACCTGAAGTATGGCCTGGACTTTCCGGAAATGAATGAGCTGTACCGTCGCGCTGTAGCGAACCAGTGGGACGGCGACAAGGATCTGGACTGGTCTACGGATGTCGATCCCATGAACCCGGAAGTGCCCATTATCAATCCGGACTTCATGCCCTTCGACAGGCTGAAGGAATATGGCATCAAGCTCAATGCCAAGGAGATGGCGGAAGCCAACTATGACATGACCTGCTGGATGCTCAGTCAGTTCATGCATGGTGAACAGGGCGCACTCTATGCCTCGGCCCAGGTGACCGAGAGCGTTAAATGGATGGACGGCAAGTTTTACGGCGCCACCCAGGTCATGGACGAGGCCCGTCACCTGGAGGTCTTCTTGCGGTATCTGGATACAAAGCTGGAGAAGTCCTACCAGATCAACGACAACCTGTTTGTGATCATCGACGATCTGCTGACGGACTCCCGCTGGGACGTCAAGTTCCTGGGAATGCAGATCATGGTGGAAGGCCTGGCGCTGGGTGCTTTTTCCACCTTGCACAACAACACCAAGGAGCCATTGCTGCGTCAGTTGCTGAAGTACGTGATCCAGGATGAGGCGCGCCATGTTCACTATGGGGTACTGGCCCTGCGGGAACATATCCGTAATGAACTGTCTGACGCCGAGCGCCGGGAACGGGAGGATTGGGCCTTTGAAGTGGCGCTGCTGATGCGTAACCGCTTTATGGGCCACGAGGTGTATGAAGAAAAATACCAGGGGCTGATGACCCGGCGGCAGTGGAACCGCTTTATCCTGGAGTCGCCGGGCATGCAGCGCTTTAGACATCTGATGTTCAAGCGCCTGATCCCGAACCTGGATTATATCGGGCTGCTGACGCCGAGGGTGCGCAAGCATTATGAGGATGCGGGTCTGTGGCAGTTCGTGGGCGGCAAGAATGCCAGCCAGCTGTCGGAAAAGGACCTGCTGGCGGACCTGAACTGATCATGCCTGCGGTGGTAACCGGAAGACGCACCTATCAGGTTGGAGAGCTGCGGTTTTCTGCCATCGTGGCCGGGCAGGGGCCATTGGTCCTCTGCCTGCACGGTTTTCCGGACAACAATCAGAGCTTTCGCCACCAGATCCCGGCCCTGGTGGCCGCCGGCTATCAGGTGGTGTGTCCGCTGCTGCCCGGTTATGAGGAGTCGTCACAAAATCGGGCTGGCCATTACGACATGGAAACCCTGGCCGACACCTTGGCGGCGCTGATTCGGGCAATCCAGCACCAGCATGGAATTCAAGAGCCGGTGCACTTGATCGGCCATGACTGGGGGGCGATCGCCGGCTATGCCCTCTGCGTCCGTCAGCCTGGGCTGATCCGCTCCTTTGCGGCACTGACGATTCCCTACAACCTGACACTCGGCGGCGTGCTGAGGCAGGCCCGGGGCCAATGGCTTTATTCCTGGTACATCCAGTTCTTCCAGCTGCGCCATGTGGCTGAAAGGGCGCTGGAGTTCCAGGACTGGGCCTTGGTGGAACAGCTCATCAGGTTATGGAGCCCGACCTGGAGCATGCCTTCGGAAACCCGGCGCAGTATCAAGCATACGTTGGCGCAACCGGGAGTGAAGGAAGCAGCACTGGGGTATTACCGGGCCATATTCGGGCTGGCCCGCCGTGAGCGGCGTGCCCGGGCGCTGATGAATGCCTGCATCCAGGTGCCCACCTTGCAACTGCGGGGAGAACAGGATGGTTGTATCCACCCGGATCTCTGGTTGTTGACCCGTGCCGAGAGCTTTACGGGAGGTTTGACGCAACAGCGGG
>JAJUGC010000102.1 GCA_029268325.1 Gammaproteobacteria bacterium
AGTGGGTGCGCAGGCCCCGGCGCATGGTCAGGAAGCTGGCCACGCCGGAGTCGAAGCCGCCGGAGATCAATGACAGCACCGTATCCTGGCTGCCCAGGGGGTAACCGCCCAGTCCCTCATAGCGCTGGCTGATCAGGTAGAGCTTCTGGTCGCGGATCTCCAGGCGGATGGTAATATCCGGGTTGCGGAGGTCAACGCCCTTGGCCTCGGTGTGCTGGTTCAACCCGCCCCCGATATAACGCTCCGCTTCCGTGGATTTGAACGGATGCACACCGGCGCGCTTGACCCGCACCACAAAGGTTTTTCCAGCCAGACTAGCCCCGAAAGCCTCCTTGGTCAGCTGGAAAATATGGTCCAGATCCTTGAATTCATGCTCCTGAACCTCCAGGATATTGGCAATGCCCGGGATGCGCTGCAGCGCGTCGGCCAGCTGCCGGATCAGAGCGGGGTCCGTTGTTTGAGGTACTACCTCGATCTTATCCCACTCGCCAACCACTACGACCCCAGCATCGAAATGCTTCAGCACGCGCCGGATATTTTGCCGCAGCTGTTTGGTCAGTTGCTTGCGCACCGGTTTGCTCTTGATGGTGATTTCGGGAAATAGTTTGACGATAAACTTCATGGACCCAGACCTGTAATGAAAGAGCTATATTTTAACGGTTTGGGACAAAGTTCGCATGCCCGCACCGGGCATTCATTCATCGCCCTGTATGGCAGTCACCGGTTTCCGTCTGATTTTGTGTGTAACCGGCGGATTCCAAAACAATAAAGAACGGGCTCTGCAGCCTGACCTCTGTGCGCAGGCGCCTCAGCCCTCTCCAATAGCTAACGAGTATTGTTATATCTATGGCTCATCGACGTATTAGTGCCCGGGTGTCGCCGGAAGGCACACTCGACCTGGTCTCCCAATATGAAGTGAACCTGCTGGCCGACAAGAGCCAGACCGGGTTACACGAACTGTTCCGCCGCTGTGCCCTGGCGGTGCTCAACTCCGGCTCCCCCTCTGACGACAGCGCGGAGGTGCTCAAGGAATATGCCGATTTCGATATCGAAGTGATCCAGCAGCCCCGCGGGATCAAGCTGGGCGTCCACAATGCACCGGCCCAGGCCTTTGTAGACGGGCAGATGATCAAGGGGATCAAGTCCCACCTGTTCGCCGTGCTGCGGGATATCGTTTATGCCCATAGCGTCTTCTACCACTCCCCCCAGTTGGATAAGGGCAGCTCGGAAAGCATTACCAACCTGATTTTCCACGTGCTGCGCAACGCCCGGGTCCTGATTCCCCGGGAAGAGCCGGATCTGGTGGTCTGCTGGGGCGGCCATTCCATCAGCCGTGAAGAGTACGACTACACCAAGGAAGTCGGCCACCAGCTGGGCCTGCGGGATTTGGATATCTGTACCGGCTGCGGGCCCGGTGCCATGAAAGGCCCCATGAAGGGGGCCACCATCGCGCACGCCAAGCAACGGATCAAGGACGGACGCTATATCGGCATTAGCGAGCCGGGCATTATCGCCGCCGAGGCGCCCAACCCCATCGTCAACGAGCTGGTGATCATGCCGGATATCGAGAAGCGCCTGGAGGCCTTTGTCCGCCTGGGTCACGGCATTATCGTATTCCCCGGCGGCGTCGGTACCGCCGAGGAGATCCTGTACCTGCTGGGCATTCTGCTGCACCCGGACAACAAGGACCTGCCGTTCCCGGTGATTTTCACCGGTGCCAAGGCCCAGGCCGGCTATTTCCGGATGATCGACGAATTCATCGCCCTGTCCTTGGGAGAGGAAGCCCGCAAGCGCTACCAGATCATCATTGACGATCCGGTCGAAGTGGCCCGCCAGATGAAAAAAGGCATCCAGGAGGTGACCCAATTCCGCCGTGACCACAGTGATGCCTTTTACTTCAACTGGCTCTTGAAGATCGAGAAGGACTTCCAGGTTCCCTTTAAGCCGACCCACGAAAACATGCTGGCGCTTCAACTCCACAAGAATCAGCCGGTTCACCGGTTGGCCGCCGAGCTGCGCCGGGCCTTCTCGGGCATTGTGGCCGGCAACGTGAAAGCTGAAGGCATTGAGCTGGTGGATGCCCTGGGGCCCTTCGAGATCCGTGGCGATCAGGAGATTCTGGAACCTTTGGAAGGCTTGCTGAACGCCTTTGTGCAGCAAAACCGGATGAAGCTGCCGGGCTCCCATTACCGCCCCAGCTACCGGATCGTGTCTTGACCCCAACGAAAAAGGGCAGGTTGTTCAACCTGCCCTTTTTGTTCCTGCCGTCACGATGGAGAGCGGCAGATTCGTCAGGCGCTAGGGCGTCTGCTTGGAGTAGTAAGCGGCCAGGTTGGCAATATCCTCATCGCTCAACGCAGCAGCCTGTCCTTGCATGACCACCGCCTGTCCACCGGTACGCTCCTTGTTCCTGTATGCCTTCATGGAAGACACCAGATAGGCTTCGTTTTGACCGGCCAGGTTCGGATAGATGGGAATGGGAGCCTTACCGGTAGCGCCATGGCAGGCTGCACAAACGGTCGTAGCCTTTTGCTTGCCCGCTTCAGGGTCTGCAGCATTCGCAGCAAATGGCAGAGTTGCGGCCATAACCGCAGTCAAGGCCATAGCAGACTTCTTGATTCCATTAAACATGACGACCTCTCATTTCATAGGGTTTGAGCATCGCATTATAAGATGCATTTATGATATGTGAATACTTAACCTTGAATTTACCGGAGTCCGGAATTATTCACTTGACACATATCAACGGTGACAGTGTTTTCACCAGCTTTGCGAGACACTGTATAGTTCCCAAGGCAGTGCGCAGTTACCCAGACAGTGTATAGTGCACGAGACAGTGTATAGTAGGAAGGCCCATACGGGACAGGTCGTCACCCAATCCAGCGGTGCGCAAACGCCGGATCCCGTGGGCCCAGAGTCCTAATTCAGTCAATCCCTAGGCAGTTCCCATGACAACCAATCAGCCCCTGGACAACTCGCAGCCAGCCCAGACCTCCAAGGCGGGTGTTTTGCTGGTCAACCTTGGCACCCCCGACGCACCGGAGCGCCAGGCCATTCGCCAGTACCTCAAACAGTTCCTCAGCGACCGGCGTGTCGTCGAAGCCCCGCGCCTGCTCTGGTGGCTGATCCTGAACCTGGTCATCCTGCCGTTCCGCCCCAAGGGGCTGGTTTCCAAGTACCAGCAGATCTGGCTCAAAGGCGGCTCCCCGATCAAGGTCATTACCGAGCAGCAGAACCATGGCCTGGCCCAGCGCCTGCAGGCACACTTTGGCGACCAGGTCCGGGTTGAACACGCCATGACCTACGGCAACCCCTCCCTCGCCTCGGCCCTGGACAGGTTCCAGGCAGAAGGGGTTGAGCGGATTCTGGTTCTGCCCTTGTATCCCCAGTATTCCGCCACCACCACCGCGGCGGTTTGGGATGCCCTCACCCGGGCCTCGGCCAAGATACGCAATATCCCGGAAATCCGTTTTATCAAACGCTACCACCTGCACCCCCTATATCTCCAGGCGCTGGCCGACAGTATCCGCAGTCACTGGAAACAGCAGGGCCGCCAGGGCTTTCTGCTGTTTTCCTACCACGGCATTCCCAAGGAATACGCCCTGTTGGGTGACCCTTATCCCCGGGAGTGCGAGGAAACCTCCCAGGCGGTGGCGGACTTGCTGGGACTGCAGCCCGACCAATGGAAAATGAGTTACCAGTCCCGCATGGGCCGGGCAGAATGGCTCACCCCTTACACCGACGAAACGGTCACGGCCCTGGGCAAGCAGAAACTCCAAGGGCTGGACGTGATCTGCCCCGGGTTTGCGGCGGACTGCCTGGAAACCCTGGAGGAAATCCAGGAAGAAAACAAAGAGTACTTCGAACACGCCGGCGGCCGGGACTTTCAGTACATCCCGGCCCTTAACGCCAGTGAAGGGCACATTGACCTGCTGGAAAACCTGGCCCTGGAAAACCTGCAAGGTTGGCTGGAGCGGCGCTAACGATACTTCAGGCGGCGGTATTCCCGGGGCGACAGGCCGATCACCTTGCTGAACAGGCGGGAGAAGTAATAAGGGTCTTCATACCCCAGCTCCTGGGCGATGGCATTGATGCTGCGCCCGGACAAATCCAGCAGATAGCAGGCGTGTTCCATTTTCATGCGAATGAAATGGCCAACAGGCGTCTCGCCGGTGATCTGCTTGTAGCGCCGGGCAAAGTAGTACTTGGACAGTTTCACCTGGGCCGCAAGATCATCCAGATCCAGCTGACCGTGAATATTGCGCTGCATGTAGGCGTGAATGGCGTCCAGGTCCAGGTAATAGCCCCGGCCTTCCTGAACCTTTGGAATCTGGATGGCGATAAAGGTCAGCAACTGGGCAAGGTGGTTGGCCAGATGGATAAAGGCTTTCACGCTGTAACCCGTCTTGCGCACCGCCAACATGGCCTCAAAGTCGGAGACCAGCTTGGGCAATACCCCCAGGGGAACCAGAGGCGTTTCAAAGCTGTAGCCCAGGTTATCCAGATAGGCCTGACTCAACTCCCCTTCAAAGTGCACCCAGAAGATAGTCCAGGGATCATGGTCCAGGGTCTGGTAGGAATGCAGGGTATCTCGGGGTAGCACCACCAGATCCCCGGGCCTGACCCGGTGCTCCCGCCCTTCCAGGACCAAGTCCGTCTCACCCTGCACACAATAGATGAGCAGATTATCTTCGTGCTCTTCCCGGGTCATGCGGTGCCCCTTGGCATTGGGATAGTAGCCGAAGCTCAGGGGATACAGCCCCCGACAAATGTCACTCTCCCGGTAGATCTGCAGAATAAACTCCGGCACATGAAAGCGAACTGCCCCGGGTGCCAGCGGCCAATCCGACGTTTTTGCCATGCTATCTACCTGAAAGTTCAAAAGTTCGGCATCTGAGCAAATACTCAAGAAAGAGCAATATAGTCCATCTATTGGTTCATTTCGTCAATCCACTTCAGTCCCCCTGCCTCACTAGAATGGGCTCCATGCATTCGGCCATTCCTTCTGGAACTGGATCGAAACGCGCCTTTTATGCTGTTAACCAGGCCCCGGAGTGTCACATCCGTTAGGGCCGCCACAATAAAAACAAAATGCGGAACCGCCGGATTCAACAAGAACAACAAGCGGACGCGATCGGGCAGAAGGAACTAATCCTTCACCTGCAGTAACGATCCTCCCGAGGACCGTCGCTGCCTGAGCAGCCTGGTTAACAGACGGTTTTGTCCCGGCGGAGCCCCCATAACGCCGAGAGCTGCCACAAGCAGCAGGAGGACAAGCCATGCACCAGCAAGTACCCCTCTTCATCAATGGCGAGTTTGTTGAAAGTCAATCCAGCCGCCGCCTTCCCAACCTGAATCCTGCGACCCAACTCATCCTGGCCGAAGTTCCCTGCGCCACCCGTGACGAGATCGAACAGGCCATTGCCAGCGCCAAAGACGCCTTCCAGACCTGGAAAGAAGTCCCAGCCCCAGAACGGGCACGTTTGATGCTCCGCTATCAGGCCCTGCTCAAGGAACACCAGGACGAAATTGCGGAAACTCTCAGCCAGGAAACCGGCAAGACGTTTGCCGACGCCAAGGGCGATGTCTGGCGCGGCATTGAAGTGGTTGAGCACGCCTGCAACATTCCATCCCTGATGATGGGCGAAACCCTGGAAAACGTGGCCCGGGAAATTGACACCTACAGCATGGTGCAGCCCCTGGGTGTCTGCGTCGGGATTACTCCCTTTAATTTCCCGGCCATGATTCCCCTGTGGATGTTCCCCCTGGCCATCGCCTGCGGCAACACCTTCATCTTAAAGCCTTCTGAACAAGACCCCCTGACGCCCATGCGCTTAGTGGAGCTTTTCGTGGAAGCAGGCTTTCCCAAGGGTGTCTTGCAGGTGATTCACGGCGATCGGGAGCAGGTGGATCAGTTACTGACCCATCCGGATATCAAGGCTATTTCTTTTGTCGGCTCCGCTCCAGTGGGCCAGCACATTTACCGCACCGGCACCCAGCACTTGAAACGAGTGCAATGTATGACTGGTGCCAAGAATCATATGGTGGTCATGCCCGATGCGGACAAGCAGCAGGTCATCAATCATTTGGTGGGCGCGTCCGTGGGTGCCGCCGGCCAGCGCTGCATGGCCATCAGCGTGGCGGTGTTCGTGGGCAACAGTCGGGAATGGCTGGATGATCTGCGTACCGCCATGGCCCAGGCCAAACCTGGCCTGTGGAATGACGAAGACGCCAGCTTCGGCCCCCTGATCAGCCCCCAGGCGAAACAGCGGGTCCTGAGCCTGATCCGCGAGGGCAAACAGGAAGGCGCCAACTGCCTGCTGGACGGCTCCGATTTCGTCCTGCCGGACTACCCGGATGGCAACTGGGTGGGTCCGACCCTGTTCAGCAACGTCCAGCCGGAAATGAAAATCTATCAGGAAGAAATCTTCGGCCCGGTCCTGCTCACCATCCAGGTGGACACCCTGGAAGAGGCCGTAGAGCTCATCAACCGCAATCCCTTCGGCAACGGCACCTCCATCTTCACCGCCTCCGGCGGCGCCGCCCGTTATTTCCAGCATCACGTGCAAGTGGGTCAGGTGGGCATCAACGTCCCGATTCCGGTACCCTTACCTTTCTTCTCCTTCACCGGCTGGCGCAATTCCTTCTACGGCGATCAGCACGCCTACGGAAAACAGGCCGTGCGGTTCTACACGGAAACCAAAACGGTAACGGCGAGGTGGTTTAACAATGAGGCGGTTTCGGGGCCGAATATGACGATTCAGCTGAAGTAACAGCCCTATCATTGTTCAACACAATGCAGAAGAGCAGCAGGCACTCCACTAGCCCCCTTTCGTAAAGGGGGCGGCCGTAGGCCGGGGATTTCTCGAGGACGAGACGACGGATCGAACCAAAGCAGTGCCTGATGAAATCCCCCCCTACCCCCCTTTACGAAAGGGGGGGTTAACTGGGCTGCCGGCTCAGTCCTTCGCAGGCATTGAATATTCAAACCAACTGAAACCTTGTAAAAAAAGATTTCTAACATGAACTTCGACCTAACCGAACAACAACTAGCCTTCCGGGACTCGGCCAAAGCCTTCGCCGACAAGGAACTCAAACCCTTCGCCGCCCAGTGGGACGAAGACTCCTTCGTCCCCGTGGACACCATCAAACAAGCCGCCGAGATGGGCTTTCTCGCCCTCTATGTCCCCGAGCAATGGGGCGGCATGGGCCTGTCCCGCCTGGACAGTGTGATGATTCTGGAAGAACT
>JAJUGC010000103.1 GCA_029268325.1 Gammaproteobacteria bacterium
GCCAGATTCCGATCCCGTTCGGCCCTTATCTCGCCATTGCTGGCTGGATAGCGTTACTCTGGAGCGATGAAATTACTGGGGCTTATCTGCGCTTTGCCGGGTTGTCGTAAGCGAGGGTGGACACACAGGTCTATCCTGAGCATGTAGAACGACACCCGCGATCAACCAGGTAATGCAGAGGCAGACCGATGTGTCTGCCCTTGGTGCCAAACAAGGCCCTGCTCGCACAACTTCTGGCATCGTCAGGCAACAGACAAGCTAGTACAGATGAGACAGGCAACCCGTGCCTAGCTCCATAATGAATAAGCATTTTTAGATAACCTTCTTACGGATGAGGCCATACTCATGAATCCACAAAGACCTTTTATCGTCGGACTGACCGGTGGCATCGGTAGTGGTAAAACAGCGGCCTCCGACCATTTCCAACGCCTGGGCGTTCCCGTGGTGGATGCGGATGTTGTAGCTCGCGAAGTCGTGGAGCCCGGTACACCGGCTTTGGCGGCCATTGCTGAACACTTCGGGCCCGGGGTGATTGATGCCGAAGGCCGGCTGGATCGGGCGGCCTTGCGGCGCCTGGTGTTCGACCAGCCTCAAGAGCGCTTATGGCTGGAAAGCCTGCTGCATCCCCTGATTCGCTTACGGACGATTGAACAGTTGGAGTCAGCCCAAGGCCCTTACGTCATCCTGGTTTCTCCCCTTCTGCTGGAAACCGACCAACACAAGCTGGTGGATCGGGTACTATTGATCGATGTGCCGGAACAATTGCAGATTGAGCGTACAATGCTACGAGACGCCAACAGCCGCGAAGAGGTGGAGGCTATTTTACGGGCTCAATCTGCACGTTCGTTCAAACAGCAGCATGCCAGTGATATCATTGTGAATGACAAAGACCTGGATCATCTTCATCAGCAGGTTGAGCAGCAACACCAGCATTATCTGGAGCTAGCCAAGCAGCATCATGCAAGAACATCGCAAACAACCTTATATAGTTAACTGCCCACACTGCAAAAAACCTGTGGAATGGGTGGAAACCAACGAGTTTCGACCCTTTTGCAGTGAACGCTGCCAGTTAATCGACCTGGGAGCCTGGGCGGCGGAAGAATATCGGATAGAAGATCCGTCCCCTATCATTCCTGATGAGTTTGAGGACGACTTGGGGCACTAGAACTATCAACTCCCTCTCCCCTCGTGGGAGAGGGACGCGCATCCGCTTAATACCGGAGCCAGCCTTTCTCTCTCCCATCAAGGGAAAGGATGTTGTCCATCGGCTTCTTCTAAGTTAGCGGCCGTCAACTTCTTTCTGCAGATAACCCGCACTAAAGGAACATAACCTTGCTCAGAACCTTAGTCACACTTTTCCTGTTTCAATTTCTCGGCGAGCTCTTTCAGCGTGGCCTGGACATTCCTGTACCAGGGGCCGTGCTGGGCATGCTGTTATTCCTCGGGTATCTCATGCTCCGCAACAAGGCGGATACCGAGCTGTTCGAAAACGCCGGGCTGCTGCTGAAGCATCTGCCGTTGTTTTTTATTCCCGCAGGTGCTGGCCTGATGCTGTACCCGGAGATTTTATTGGAGCATGGCTTGGCTATCCTGGCCTCGTTGGTGCTGGGTACCTTGATCGCCCTCGCGGCCTCCGCCAAGCTGATCCAGCTCTTGCTCAACCGACGTGTGGAACCTGCTACTGCATCCTCGCCCCAATCTTTGTCCGAGTCAGGTAAGGATGAAGAGTCCCATGGCTGAGCTTTTACCCCTCTCCACCTTCGGCATCCTGTTGACCCTGCTAGCCTATGTCGCAGGCCTCTGGCTGTATCGCCGCTCCAACTACTCGGCTTTTCTGCAACCGGTTATCACCGGCGTGACACTGATCATGCTGGTGCTATGGCTGGCAGATATTCCCTATGAGACCTACTTCGAAAGCGCGAGTGTCATTCACACTCTACTGAGCACGGCGACGGTAGCGCTGGCCATCCCTCTCTATCAGCACTTGCAAAAGATCCGTGAAAACTGGCGACCACTGCTGGTTACCCTTCTCTTCAGCGGCATTATTGCGGCTGCCACCGCAGTGCTCTTTGCCTGGTTGCTGGGCGCAGACGAAAAACTGTTGCTGTCCCTGGCGCCGAAATCCATTACCACGCCCTTTGCCATCGCCGTGTCCGAGATCATTGGCGGCTACCCGGCCCTAAGTGCCGCTTTTGTTATTTTTACCGGCATGGTGGCGGCTGTCGGCGCCAACCCGATCTTTCGCCTGCTCAAGATCACCCACCCCATTGCTCAGGGTACCTCCTTGGGGATGATCGGCCATGGGATTGGTACGGCCCGCGCCTTTGAGATCAGCCCCCAGTGTGGAGCCTTCTCCGCCTTGTCAATGGGGTTGATGGGGGTATATACCTCTCTGTATCTCCCCTGGCTACTACACTTGTTAAGGTAAGTGTTCTTCATCAGTCGTCGGCAAGGACTAAGGGAATTTATCCTTTTTATGGCAGCGGCCCATCCACGACATCGTTTTATAACGCCTGCTACGGCCTCTACCCTCTCTCTCTTGATTGCTGCCCTTCTGCTGTGGATGCCCAGTTCAGCCTATGGCGAAGACCCTGAATGGGTCGATCCGGACTGGGTGGAACTCCCCATCACACCTGATGCCTACCATGAAGAGTGGCTACCTGGTGAACGAGACGGCTACAAAGGCTGGCTTCTGGATCAGCGTACCGCCTGGGTGCACCGGGTTAACAGGCTAGGCCGGAGCCTGGATGGCTTCTTCGCCAGCCGGGATGCCCACTGGGACAGCAATGAAAGCTATATGATCCTGAGTGGGCACACGGTGTTTCGAAAAAGAGGCGACATCGACTTCGACCCGCGCATCCGGGTACGGCTCGACCTGCCCTACACCAAGGAAAAGTTCCGCCTGATTATCGAAAGTGATCCGGAAGAAGAGCTGTCCGTACAGGAGCGGGCCCGTGAGCGCAGTCTGACAGCCTTTGAACGCCGGCAAACCTCAGCCTCCGGTGCGGTGCGCTACATTTTCGATGAGCTGGACAAGTGGAAACTATCAACGGACTTGGGGGTCAGGTTCCGCTTCCCCCCTAACCCCTTCTGGCGTTTTCAGGCATCCCGCCAATGGCAACTGACAGAGTATTGGTCCACCCGCTTTCATCAGCGCGTGTACTGGTATCTGGATGACGGGCTGGGGGAAACCTCCGAGCTTTATTTTGAGCGTCCTTTATCGCCCAATGTGCTGTTTCGTGCCAAATCGGAAGCGGAATGGAACAAAGATGAAGACAAGTTCGACTTTGCCCAAATCTTCTCCATCCTGCAGCGCATCGATATGAGACGGGCAGCAGAGTGGCAAATAGGCGTTCTTGGTGAAAGCCAGCCCACAGCCCGCACCACCGACTACTTTGCCAACGTGACCTATCGGCGCCTGCTCTACAAGGACTGGCTGTTTTACGAATTGACGCCCGAGCTGCTGTTCCCCCGCAGCGATAGCTTCAAGCCCAACCCCTCGATCAGTATTGGAATCGAGGTTATTTTCGCGGAGTAATCCCTTGAATTCTGTGCCCACAGACACTTCCCCTTTTCAGATACAGCCCATCGGCCATGTCCGCTCCTGCTATGGCGAAAAGTTTGGCGCCCCCCGACAACCGGGACTGGTACCCAGCGCCCGCGGCATGATCGTTCTAGAAGCCCCCTACCACAATCCCCAGGCTTTCGCAGAGCTACAGCAGTTTTCCCACATTTGGGTACTGTTCATCTTCCACCAGGCCCTGCGCGATACCTGGACGCCCAGTGTCCGCCCGCCGCGCCTGGGTGGCAATAAACGAATTGGCGTATTTGCCAGCCGCTCCCCTTTTCGCCCCAATCCCATTGGGATGTCGCCCTTGAAACTGGAGCGCATCGAATTCCTGGAGCAGTCGACACGACTCCATGTGAGCGGACTGGATCTGGTGGACGGCACCCCGGTTATCGATATCAAGCCTTATATCCCCTATGTGGACAGTATTGAGGATGCCTGTGGCGGCTACGCCGACACAGCCCCCGCAATCGCCCTGGCGGTGGAGTTCAGTGAAGCTGCCCTAGTCGATTGCAGAGCCTTGGAGCAGGATTATCCCGGGCTTGAGCAGCTGATTCGGGAAACTCTCGGCGCCGATCCACGCCCGGCTTATCAGGGACAAGCAAAAGCCCAGGGAGAGACGCGGGAGTATGGGGTGAAGCTCTATGACTTGAATGTTCGTTGGCGGGTGCGGGATGGTATTGCTCAGGTGTTGAGTGTTCGGGCGGTGGAGGCAGGTTGAGCTTTCCCTATCCTCTACTGGGCAAGCCCGTAACAGCTCTTCTGAATAACGGCGACAAACTCCATGATCGCAACCCCCACAGCCTCTACTTTCGTATAGGGCACCCACAGCCTCCCCCTTTCGTAAAGGGGGATTGAGGGGGATTTTGGCAGACGTACCCAGGAGCCTCAGCCTCATCGGAGTGGCATATTCCAAAGAAGTCACAATTCATTATCTGATGTTTGGTGCCGGAGATTTTTCCGTAGGGTCTGCGAGCTAGACGCATTAACCAAGCGTACGACTTGGCCGCTGGAAATCCCCCCTACCCCCCTTTACGAAAGGGGGGGGCTAACAGGCCTGACTCTCTACGGGGCGAGCCCGTGGCAGCAACTCTGAATAACGACTACAAGCTTCATGATCGCAGCACGCACAGCCTCCCCCTTTCATAAAGGGGGATTGAGGGGGATTTTTGCAGACGCACCCAAGAGCATTAGCCTCATCGGAGTGACATATTCCGAAGAAGTCACAATTCATTATCTGATGTTTGGTGCCGGAGATTTTTCCGTAGGGTCTGCGAGCTAGACGCATTAACCAAGCGTACGACTTGGCCGCTGGAAATCCCCCCTACCCCCTTTACGAAAGGGGGCTAGCAACGCCTCCATGTGTAGCTATAGAGTTCTTCCACTAAGCCTTCTTCACCTTCCCCTTATTTTTACTTCTTTCTTCCTGAAACCGCTGGATCAAAGCGCGGATATCGGCCAGTTTGACGGGCTTGGATACAAACTCGTCCATCCCCGCCTGAATGCAGCGTTCCCGCTCCCCTTCCAGGGCACTGGCGGTCAGGGCGACAATGGCGGTGCGTTTGACCACGCCTTCTTCCTGGCGGATGGCCCGTGCGGCCTCGTAGCCGTCCATGACAGGCATGATGCAGTCCATCAGAACCAGGGGATGTTCCTTCTGGCGCCAAAGGGTCAGGGCTTCCAAACCATCCCGGGCGCAATCCACCTCGCAACCGGAACGCTCCAGCATTCGGGCCGCCAAGCGCCGATTCACCTCATCGTCTTCAACCAGGAGCACATTCATCGGCTGGTTCTCCACCTCCTGGTGCCTTTCTTCCTTTGACACGACCAAGTCGAAGCGGGTAATGATTTCACCTGCCTGTGGGTCCGGCATGGTCAATACCCGCTGCATGATCGGTTTCAGGTACTGTTCCCTTAGAAGCTTGCCCAGGAAGCCATTGACCCCCACCTGCCGATAGCGGATCACATCCCCCCGTTGCGGGTTGGACGACAGTAGGATCATCCGCATATCATGCAGGCCTGGCGAGGAGCGGACAATCTGGCAAAAATCCAGGCCATCCATATCGGACATAAAGTCGTCCAGCAGGATCAGGTCATAAGGATGCCCAGTATCCTGGGACTGCTCCAGCAAACGCAGGGCCTCGCCGGCACTGCGGACACCATCGAACTCCACTCCCCAAAGTTCCAACAGCTCCATGGTGATCTTGCGGCTCAGCTCATAGGAGTCGAGTACCAGCACCCGCACTCCCTTCAAGGCATCCTTATCCAGCTCCACAGCAACAGGCTTGACCTCCGCCGGCTTCAGGGGCAACTCGAACCAAAATGTGGAACCTTTGCCGGGTTCGCTGGCTACCCCGATAGTGCCCTGCATCAAGTCCACCAACTGGCGGCAAATCGCCAATCCAAGGCCAGTGCCGGCCTTGCGGGAAGGCAGCATCAGGGCTTGCCCCTGCTTCAGGATCAAGTCCCGTTGCTCCGAGTCCAGTCCGGGCCCGGAATCTTCCACTGCGAACCGGATACGCCCCTCGGCACTCCGCACCGGCTCGGCAGTGATCAGCACATGGCCATGGGGCGTGTATTTGATGGCATTGGAAACCAGATTGATGATGATCTGACGGATCCGGATGGGGTCGCCTTCCAGAAACACTGGCGTGGTAGCGTCAATCCTGACCTCCATCGCCAGCCCCTTGGCTTCTGCTTTGTGCCCCAGCAAGCCCACCACGTCGTTCATGATATCCCGCAGGTCGAAGGGAACCTGTTCCAGGGGGAGCCTGCCCGCCTCGATACGGGAGATATCCAGGATATCGTTCACGATTCCCAACAGCGCTTCAGCGGAGTTATGGATCGACTGCACATACTCCCGTTGCTCAACGGTAAGATCCATATCCAGAAGCAACGATGAGTAGCCCAACACCCCACTCATGGGAGTGCGCAGCTCATGGCTCATATTGGCCAGAAACAGGCTCTTGGCAGTGTTGGCCTGCTCCGCCAGCTGGCGTTCCAGCAGGCTGCGCCGTTCGTTTTCCGCCTGACGGCTGAAATGAGTGTCGATCCGCCCCTGGAGGTGCTTGAGAACTTCCGACAAGCGGTCAATCTCATCCACCGCTTCAAATCGAAAAGCGGCTCCGGTTTCGCCAGGGCGCAGGCTTGCCTGCAACCGGTCGGCATGCTCCAGGGCCTGGCGTAAAGGCCGTGCGAAAAGATTGCGGATCACCGCAAGAACCGCTGCCACCGTTAGCAGAATCACCAGGAGATAGCTTCCCAAAATCGGGAAAGCGTAACGGATCAAGCGGTCATAGAGCTGGTTGTAAGCTACAGCAAGGGTCAGCTCCCCCAGGGCTTTGCCAGGATCGGCCGCGTGGTAAATGGGATAGGTTTTCAGTAGCCCCTGGGAAGGTTCTGGCAGCAAGCCGACGGAAAAGGACTCTTCATATTTGCTGGTCAAGCCAACGTATGCCAGCTCTTCAAAGCGAATCAGCCCCGCCAGATGAAGGCGCAGGCTATCCCGCTCTACATTCCAGAGGCTTTCGGCAATGCTTAGGGAGACACTGTCAGCGATTTCGTCCAGCCGCTTGTGGAGCGCCTTCTTCTCCCCATGGTACTCAAACACCAGGTGAAGGCCGGTGGCAGCGATAGCCAGGCACAGGGAAAGCACCAC
>JAJUGC010000104.1 GCA_029268325.1 Gammaproteobacteria bacterium
GTAGCCAACACGGCATTTGAGCCGTACACAGCGGCGTTGGGGCCACGGATAACCTCGATGCGTTCTATGTCCTCGAGGGCAAGTGGCAGGTCCGCCCAGACGACGCCGCCAAAGAATGCGATAGTCAGCACGACGATGATTAGCCCGGCAATGACGACTTCATCAAGGTACATAGATCTGCTTCCTGTAGGTTAAAGGGAGATAATCTCAAGTTACCAGTTACAGGAAGGGAACCATTGACCCTGATCAATATAAGGTTAATTTGGCCGGGCACAGAGACGTGCTCGGATGCTTTATGGGCTGGGTTCCTAATTCTTGCGTAGAGGGACCACCACGACCTTGCTCTCCGAATACCGGTCTTGCCAGGTGAGCCGATCCCTGTCCCAAAGCATCCAGAAGTAGCCCAGCCCCAGGCAAAGCCAAGAGAGGATGGCAATCATGAAGCGCAGCAGGCACTGTGTCCAGGTAATGGAGGTGCCATCGGCGTTTTGGATCCGTATACGCCAAACTTGCATGCCCAACGTCTGGCCGATGCGTTGCCAAAAGTAGGCAAAGAAGAAAAACACGCTGAGGAATAGCACGGTCTTATAGAACGGATCCCGTTCCATACCGCCGGAGTCCAGGTGGGTTTTGAGTTCTTCGGTTCCCATAATGCCTGCCGCCGCCGCCAAATAGAGGGCGGTGACTACAAATAAAAGGGCAATGACCAGCAGGCTGTCGTAAAGGATGGCAGCAAACCGCCGCCACAGCGGAGCAATGGGAAGTGTATTGGGATCTTCCGGAAAGCGACGAATCATGGGGATGCAGGTCTCCTTCTAAAGTGGCGCTACTATATATCACAGCTTGGCCAGATCACAGCTCAAGCATATCCGGGCCTAAGTTGCTGCCATCTACTTGAGGGGCCAAAATTCTGCTGCCCAGTTCACCATCGCGTTACTAGCTGACGAAAATGACCACCATTTGTTCGGCCACTAACGGTTTTTCCTTATGCCGTCACGCTCCATTGTTGATGAATTGCCCAGAATTCTTGGTTCCATACGATTCTTGCGCCAAGCTAATTGTGATAGAGTACCTACCTCTTTTTCCATTCCCAACCGAAGTAACGATTGCGTACGGTAGACGTTGCCATGAAGAGCGCTGATATTCGCGAAGCATTCCTGCGATTTTTTGAAGAAAAGGGTCATACGCGGGTGGCCTCCAGTTCCCTGATTCCCGGCGACGATCCCACTTTGCTGTTTACCAATGCGGGCATGAACCAGTTCAAGGATTGTTTCCTGGGGCTGGAAAAGCGTGCCTATACCCGGGCTACGACCGCCCAGAAGTGTGTCCGCGCAGGTGGTAAGCATAACGACCTGGAGAACGTCGGCTACACCGCTCGCCACCATACGTTCTTCGAGATGTTGGGGAACTTCAGTTTCGGTGATTACTTCAAGCGGGATGCGATCCACTTCGCCTGGGAGTTCTTGACTTCGCCCCAATGGCTGGGAATTGATTCAAGCAAGCTCTGGATCACTGTCTACCACACCGATGATGAGGCCTATACCATCTGGAATGAAGAGGTGGGCGTACCCGCGGAGCGGATTATCCGTATCGGTGACAACAAGGGTGCCCCCTATGCCTCTGACAACTTCTGGGCGATGGGTGACACAGGCCCTTGTGGGCCTTGTACTGAAATCTTCTACGACCATGGCCCCGATGTGGCCGGTGGCCCTCCCGGATCGCCGGATGAGGACGGAGACCGCTACATCGAGATCTGGAACAACGTATTCATGCAGTTCAACCGCACGGCCGACGGACAACTGCATCCCCTGCCAGCCCCCTCGGTGGACACAGGTATGGGTCTGGAGCGTATTTCTGCAGTGATGCAGGGCGTGCACTCCAACTACGAAATTGATCTTTTCCAGAGCCTGCTGAACTCTGCTGCCGAAGTCATTGGCTGCAAAAATGAAGGCCAGCCGTCCCTGAACGTGGTGGCTGACCATATCCGCTCCTGCGCATTTCTGATTGCCGATGGGGTCATGCCCTCCAACGAAGGCCGGGGTTATGTGCTGCGTCGCATCATTCGCCGCGCTTGCCGGCATGGCAATAAGCTTGGTGCCAATGGGGCGTTTTTCTGGAAGCTGGTGGATGCCCTGGTACAAGAGATGGGGCATGCCTATCCGGAGCTGAAGGAAAAGCAGGCCCATGTGGAGAAAGTTCTGCGTCAGGAAGAAGAGCAGTTTGCCAAGACCCTGGAGCAGGGCCTGAAAATCCTCGAGCAGGATCTGGCCGGACTGCAGGGCACTGTGATTCCTGGTAAAACCGTCTTTACCCTGTACGACACCTATGGCTTCCCGGTAGACCTGACCAACGATATTGCCCGGGAGCGGGGCCTGACCCTGGACTATGAAGGCTACGAGGCCGAAATGGAGGCTCAGCGCGAGCGGGCACGGGCGTCCAGCAAGTTTGGCATCGATTACAACAGCCTGATCAAGGTGGATGGCAAGACCGACTTTACGGGCTATGAACATCTTGTGGAGCATTCCACGGTGACCGCTCTCTTCGTGGAAGGGCGCCCGGTGGATGCAGTCACCGCGGGTACCGAAGCCACGGTGGTTCTGGATCGCACCTCCTTCTATGGCGAGTCCGGTGGCCAGGTGGGCGATTCCGGCGTCATCGACTGGGATGGTGGCAGCTTCGAAGTGAAGGACACCCTGAAAGAGGGGGAAAACCATCTGCATGTGGGGCGTGTCCAGACTGGCAGCCTGAAAATTGGGCAAAAGGTGAGTGCCCGGGTGGATGAAGCCAAGCGTATGGCGACGGCCCTGAACCACTCGGCAACCCACTTGCTTCACGCAGCCCTGCGCAAGGTGTTGGGCCCGCACGTAACCCAGAAAGGCTCCTTGGTGGAGCCGGAGCGCCTGCGCTTTGACTTCTCTCACGGCGAGGCGGTTTCGCCCGAGCAACTCAAGGAAATCGAACGCCTTGTAAATGACCACATCCGGGCCAACGAGGCGGTTGAAGTTCTTGAAACGGATATGGAGACGGCCCGGGCGAAAGGCGCCATGGCCCTGTTTGGTGAGAAGTATGGCGATCGCGTACGGGTTCTGACCATGGGGCGTGACGCCTTCTCGGTAGAGCTCTGTGGCGGTACCCACGTCTCCCGCACCGGAGATATTGGCTATTTCATCATTACTGCAGAAATGGGAGTTGCTGCGGGGGTTCGCCGGATTGAGGCGGTCACCGGTGGTAACGCTGCCCGTTATCTGGATGCGGGCGAACAGGCCCTGCGTCAAGTTGCCGGGCTGGTGAAGGCCGGGCGTGATCAGGTGGTTGATAAGGTGAAGGCTCTAATTGAGCGCAACCGCCAACTGGAGCGCGAAATCGATCAGCTGAAAGCCAAGCTGGCAAGCTCGGCTGGTTCTGACTTGGCAGCAAGTGCAGTGGATGTGCAAGGTGTCAAGGTAGTGGCAGCACGGCTGGAAGGGGTGGACCGTAAGTCCTTGATGGATATGGTCGACCAGTTGAAGAATAAACTGGGCACCGCCGTAGTCTTGCTGGCTGCCCAGGAAGAAGATAAAGTCAGCGTCGTCGCTGGAATAACCAAGAATCTGACCGATCGCCTCAAAGCCGGGGAGCTGGTGAAGTCCGTATCGGAAATGGTGGGTGGTAAAGGCGGCGGACGTCCTGACATGGCGCAGGGAGGTGGCTCCGATGCCGCCAAGTTGCCTGTGGCACTTGAGTCGGTGAAGGGTTGGGTGGAAGCCCGGCTCTGATCCCAGGTTCAAAAGCGCACTTCTTGTTTGAGCAATGCCTCACAACGGTCTCGGATGATTTACGGATCAGGTGACACCGGTAGGTGCTTACATGGGTTTTCTGTAGTGCCTGAGCGTGGCCCTGATGGGACCTACCAGTTGTGAGGCTGCTGCCATGCTGCCCGAGGCACCCTCGGGAGGTTAAAACGCTATAGGGTCGAGTGAGTTAAACAATGGCGCTATTGGTACAGAAGTTTGGTGGTACCTCTGTTGGCACAATCGAGCGGATTGAGGCTGTTGCAGAGAAAGTTAAAGGCTTTCGGGAGCAGGGCCACGATCTTGTGATCGTCGTCTCTGCAATGAGCGGCGAAACCAATCGCTTGATTGCTCTGGCCAAGGAGATCATGGATGAGCCGACGCCTCGGGAGCTGGATGTGTTGGTCTCTACCGGCGAGCAGGTGACCATTGCCCTGTTGGCAATGGCGCTCCAGAAGCGGGGTGTGCCGGCACGTTCTTACACAGGGCACCAGGTTCGGATTCTGACCGACCAATCCTACAACAAGGCGCGGATTCTGCAGATCGACGAGCAGCGGATCCGGAGCGACCTGGACCAGGGGCGGGTAGTGATCGTCGCTGGCTTTCAGGGGGTTGATGAGGATGGCAATATCACCACCCTCGGGCGGGGTGGCTCGGATACAACCGGGGTTGCACTGGCAGCGGCCTTGAAGGCTGATGAGTGCCAGATCTATACGGATGTGGATGGTGTTTATACAACAGATCCGCGAGTGGTCGATACGGCCCGTCGTCTTGAGAAAATCACTTTCGAAGAGATGCTGGAAATGGCCAGTCTGGGCTCCAAGGTGCTCCAGATCCGCGCGGTCGAGTTTGCTGGAAAGTACAATGTTCCCTTGCGCGTGCTGCACAGTTTTAAAGAAGGCTCGGGCACGCTGATTACTGTTGAGGATGATGGCTCTATGGAACAACCCGTTGTTTCAGGTATTGCGTTCAGTCGTGACGAAGCCAAGTTGACGATTCTGGGGGTGCCCGATGTGCCGGGCGTGGCGACGCGGATTTTGAAGCCGATCAGTGATGCCAACATCGAAGTCGACATCATTGTGCAAAACGTGGGCGCGGATAACAAAACCGACTTTACCTTTACGGTAGGGCGGGGGGATTATAAGCGTGCCCTCGAAATCCTGCAGAATCTGAAAGACGAACTCAACGCGCGGGAAGTGCGTGGCGACAGCAAGATTGCCAAGGTCTCCATTGTCGGTGTGGGTATGCGTTCCCATGCCGGTGTGGCGACCAAGATGTTAGATGCCCTGTCCCAAGAGGGCATTAACATCCTGATGATTTCCACGTCAGAGATCAAAATCTCGGTCGTGATCGACGAGAAGTACTTGGAGCTGGCCGTTCGTGCCCTGCATTCGGCTTTTGAGCTGGATGCGGATAAATCCAAGGAAGAATGACGGATAAGGCGCCGAACTTCAGAATAGAGCTGAAATCCGGTGCAGGCTTTCGGCTCACCCCTGTGGTGACCCAAAGGGCAGGAACTCAATGTTCAGTGTATTTGGCGACGATTCGTGGTGGGGTCGTCCCAAGGTCGCTGAATGTTGGCTGTGTTCCTCTGCGGATCTAAGGGAAGGAGATGCATTTCCAGCTTCTCACGGCATTTTGTGGGTGCACTGGAGGAAAGAAGTCCCAAGGGTTGCGGCAAACTTGTTGTGGTTCCGGGCTTCTTTCACTTGGAAGGATACATATAAAACGATAAGGCGAGGGATACCTGTTAGGGAACGCTCGCTCGACATCTCTGGAAAAATAGTCGTATATCAAAGGAGAAGCAGAATGCTCATTTTAACACGTAGAGTGGGTGAAACCCTGATGGTTGGTGATGAAGTCACCGTGACAGTCCTTGGGGTCAAAGGCAACCAGGTTCGTATCGGTGTGAATGCGCCGAAAGAGGTTGCGGTTCACCGTGAAGAAATCTACCAGCGTATCCAGCGTGAGAAGTCTGAAAAGGGCGAGCACGCAGAAGAAGAGTCTGCATCTTAACTTTTCTTAAATTTCCCCTAGTCTTTTCAGAAGATTGTGGTATTATACGCCGCGTCTTGGGGAGAGGTGGCCGAGAGGCTGAAGGCGCACCCCTGCTAAGGGTGTATAGGCGAAAGCTTATCGAGGGTTCGAATCCCTCCCTCTCCGCCACTTGTTACAGCGCGCCAGTAGCTCAGCTGGATAGAGTACCTGGCTACGAACCAGGCGGTCGGAGGTTCGAATCCTTCCTGGCGCGCCATTTTACCGGCAGTCTCTTATGAGAGATGGGTCGGTAAAATAAAGCAACAAGTGTAAGATAGCAGGCCTTGCAAAAGGTCAAATGGGCGCCTGTAGCTCAGTTGGATAGAGTACCTGGCTACGAACCAGGTGGTCGGAGGTTCGAATCCTTCCAGGCGCGCCATCCCCTTGCTTCATGCTTTTCTGAGTTTCCATTCTCTAGATCTCATCTGAACGTTTTTGCCGGGTTGTTTCCAAGCCCTAAAAGCCTTCCCCTTTTGTTCAAAGGGCTTTTTTGTTCAAATAATCTTCAGCTTTGTAAGTAACTGTTTATTAGCGCCCAGGCTGAGAATTGCTCGAGCTTTCTCCCTTTCGGTGCTTTGTTTAGGTTGCGTTAGCCGGGATGAGGCGGTACATTTGGCGAGTTTTGCGGTGTAAATCCGTAGAAACACGCACGCACCCCAAAAGGGATGAACTGCGTCGCACTACCTATTGCGTACCCGATGAAGGTAAACCTCATGAACGAACTACTGGCACAAGCTCTGGAGTTGATGCTGGCTGGAATGGGATTCGTTTTCGTGTTCCTCATTCTGTTGATCATTGCCACCTCCTTGGCATCCAAGATCATTACCCGGTATTTCCCAGAACCCGTAGCATCATCGGCCCCTGTGTCCAAGGCGCCCTCCGCACCGGCGCCGTCGCAGGTAGATGCTCAGCTGCTGTCCGTTATCTCGGCAGCAGTGAAGGAATATCGCTCACGCCACAAGAAGTGAGTCAGATAAGGATTTTTAAACCTTTGACAGAAAGGCTTATTAAGCAATGACAGATTCTAAGAAACCCCTCGGTATTACGGATGTTGTCCTGCGGGATGCCCATCAGTCTTTGTTGGCGACCCGCATGCGGTTGGACGATATGCTCCCAATCGCGGAAAAGTTGGATCAGGTTGGCTTCTGGTCATTGGAGTCCTGGGGAGGCGCAACATTTGACGCCTGTATCCGCTATTTGGGAGAAGACCCCTGGGAGCGGATTCGTGAACTCAAGAAGGCAATGCCGAGAACGCCCCAGCAAATGTTGCTGCGGGGGCAGAATCTGTTAGGTTACCGTCACTATGCAGATGATGTGGTAGAGCGCTTTGTAGAGCGTGCTGCGGAGAATGGCATTGATGTGTTCCGTGTGTTCGATGCCATGAACGAC
>JAJUGC010000105.1 GCA_029268325.1 Gammaproteobacteria bacterium
ACTGCACGATGTGCCGAAAATGGGGCAGCGGTCCGCTGTTTGCCGTGGAGTGTGGAAGCGACGTTGCCTTTGAAGGGAAAGATAAAATATCCACTTATAACTCTTCAGAGTGGGCTGAGCGAGGCTTCTGCCAACAGTGTGGCACTCATCTGTTTTATCGGCTTAAGGAAACAGGCCAATATGCAATCCCCATCGGTCTCTTTGAGGATGGCGAGCAGTGGAACATCACTGAACAGATATTAATCGATCAAAAGCCTTAGTTATATTCATTGACACAAAAGACCAAAGAGCTCACTGGCAAAGAAGTATTTGCTCAATACGCCAAGGATTGAGATTGCCCCATCCTCATTGTGAAAAGACGAGGCAAAGCGACAAGCCTGTGTTATATCTAAATACCGCTCACTAAGGTGAGTCCAAGGCGCGGCTAGGGGGAGCTCGCCCTGTCCCCCGACTCGAGATCGCGGGAAGGTTTGGCGCTCATGCTTACCATGGCGACATTGCTGTACTGGTGCACTGATCAGTGGAATGGGATCTGTTTGTGGTGCCCGAGGCACCGGAGTAATGGGAGTACCCCTGGATGGCAATCGCCAAAGGTTCTGCTAATGGTTTGGTTGTTGTGATCGTGGCGTTGCTGGGTGTTGTTGGGGCAAGCGCTACGGCTGGCAACTTTAAGGTTGAGGCCTCGGAAATCGAGATCCCCGTGTGCCGTGCCTTGCCTGCAAGCCAGAACCAGGGGGAATCCGGCGCGGACAGGAAGCCTGAAACCCAGGCTACACCTTGGTCCGAAACCCGGTTGGATATGGCGCAACTTGAACTGTTCAACTGCCTTGCCAAGCAGGAGGCTGCCTATCGCGCGCGAGGTGATCAGGCCCATGCGGCAGCCACACGCAGCCGTATGCAGGCGGTGAGGCAAGCTCTGTGTCGGGATTTTGAGGGACAAGGAATCACTTGTCCGGCCTCATCCCACAAACTCCAACCCCGGGGTAGCGGATGCCGAATCGAGGGGCCATCAGGGTTGCTTCCAAAGGCCGTAACTCGCATTCGGATTGGTATGTCGAAGGCAGATCTGGAAGGCATTTTGGGAGCGCCCGACTATTCCCCGGCCGAGGGGCTGTACTATTTCAGCACGGGTGGCGATTGTCCGGTGGGGGAGACGACGCGCTTGGTGTCCTGTGGGGTGGTGGCCGAGTTTCGTGGGACACACTCTGATGAAACGGGAGAGCAGGACAAGCTGCAATCCTGTTGGTGGGGCGCAATCGCCGAGTGAGGTGTAGAACAGAGTCAGACAATCAAACGGTATTGTCTGACATCTTTTTGTCATACCAGCGTCACCTGGTTGACATGCTGGGCAGTAACAATCGCGGCAGACTTATTTCAACCAATAAGGAACTGCCATGCGAATTAATGCCACCTTGCTGTCTGCCATGCTGTTGGTTTCCGTCGCCGGATGCAGCAGCAGTAACAGTCACAAAGATCATCAGGGCGACTCTCCGGCTCCTGTTGTTAAACCTCAAACTCCCGAGTCTGTTTCCCTGAGCTTTGTCGGCCGCTACTCGGCAGGAGTTTTCGGTCAATCAGCCGCCGAGATCACGGCCTATGATCGGGACAGCCAGCGTGGCTTTGTGGTGAACGCGCAAGCCGGGAAGCTGGATGTGCTCGATCTGAGCAATCCGGCTGAGCCGAAAAAAATTGATGAGCTTGGCGTAACGGATATTGCGCCTAATGCAGTGGTTAACAGTGTGGCGGTTCTGGACGGTCTGGTGGCTGTGGCCATTGAATCCAGCCCCAAAACCAGCCCAGGATTTGTGGCGCTCTACAACGCCGCTGATCTTACCCGCCTTGGTTCTGCCCAGGTCGGTGCGCAGCCGGATATGGTGACCTTCACCCCAGACGGCAAGTACCTGCTGCTCGCCAATGAAGGTGAGCCCAATGACGATTACAGCATTGATCCGGAAGGATCGGTCAGCGTAGTGGATGTTGCCAAGCTGCGCGCTGGCGAGGTGGATGCGGTGCGCACCGCTGACTTCCGGGCGTTCAACGGCAAGGAAGACGAGTTGCGAGCCCAGGGGGTACGAATCTATGGCCCGGCTGACAACAGCGCCGATTATGCCGATCCGGCCAACCGGGCCAGTGCCGCGCGGGATTTGGAGCCTGAGTACATCGCAGTTGCCGAAGACAGTCGTACCGCCTGGGTAACGCTACAGGAGAATAATGCCCTGGCCCGTCTGGATGTGGAAAGCGCCACCATTACCGCGATCCTGCCCCTGGGGTACAAGGATCATGGCCAGCCGGGTAATGCCCTGGACGTGAGCGATGAAGACGGCGTGGACGGTGCCGCCTACGTCAATATTCGCAAGTGGCCGGGCGTCATGGGGATGTACCAGCCCGATGCAATCGCTGCTTACACTGTGGCAGGCAAGACCTACCTGGTTACGGTAAACGAGGGTGATGCCCGCGCCTGGGGTGAAGATACGCAGGCCTACTGGGATGGAGACGCCAGCAAGGGCTTTGTGGAAGAGTTCCGGGTGAAGCACTTGTTCCACACCAGCGGATTTGAGCGTCGCGCAGGCGATGATATGCCGCTGCAGTTACGTCAACTCGCCGCGGGTGCCTTACTCGATCCCACGGTCTTTGGTTACTGTGGCGCCACGGCTACCTCTTCTGGCAATTGCCGGGCCGACCTTGAGTCCCTGGGGCGGCTGAACGTGACCTGGACCATGGGCTACAAGACCAACGCCGACGGTAGCCCCAAATTGTTCCATAAGGACACGGGCGCTGAAGACCCGACTTTGACGGCCAGCGATCCCAACAGCCGTTTGATGTATGACGCTCTGTATGCTTACGGTGCGCGCTCGTTCTCCATCTTTGACGAAGACGGCACCCTGGTCTGGGATTCCGGGGATGCGTTCGAACGGTTCTTGGCAGAAAGTGCTGAGTGTAAGTTGGGAACGAGCCGGGCCATCGACTGTGCCCTGTATTTCAACAGCGGTCATGACGAAGCCGGTACACTCGATAGTCGCAGCGATGCCAAAGGGCCGGAGCCGGAGGCTGTCACGCTGGGACGGTTGGGTGATAAGGTCTTTGCCTTTATCGGCCTTGAGCGCATGGGTGGTGTGATGGTTTACGACGTGACCAACCCCCGGGATCCGAAGTTTATGGATTACCTGAACACCCGTGACAACTGGGCTGATGACCCGGAGGCCGTTGAGGCTAATTGGGCAACGGCAGGGCAAGACTTTGGAGATCTGGGGCCGGAAGGAATCGTCTTTATACCCGCCACAGACTCGCCGACCGGTGAGGCGCTTTTGATGGTGGGCAATGAGGTGAGCGGTACAACCGCGATCTTCCAAATTGACCAACGTTTTGCCAACTAACCTTTCCAAGCATCTCAAGCCAGGCTTCTGACAGCCTGGCTTGAGGCCGCTGATAAATTCCTGTCTTGTCGTACCCCCTCTTTACTATCTCGCGGCACTGCGGATAGCTGTCTACACCCACACCTTCTTCTTTGCAGATCTTGCTGAAAGGTCGGCCTGGCTTTTGTTTCGAGAGCGATCACCGGGTTATGAGTCTGGATGTGCGGTAAATTCACTGGCATGATTCGAAGCATGACGAACTGTACCCTGCCCCAGAGAGGACTGATAAAAAGCTCGGGATTTTGAGGTTGGGGGGGGAAGACGACGGCGCTGTTGTGCCTTGTCAGGAGGCGTATTATCGTCTGGCAGGAAACTGAATCACTCATGATGGAGTACTGATGTCCGCCAGTGATCTGGCCGTACCACCGACGGCACTAAATCCCCTTGTGGAAATTTATCGCGACCCATGGCTGCTGGCGGTTCACAAGCCCGCGGGCTTGCTGGCCCACCGTAGCCCCATCGATAAGCATGAAACCGAGTTTGCGCTGCAGTACGCCCGGCAGATGAACGGTGGTGAGCGTGTGTACCCTGTGCATCGGCTGGATCGTCCAACGTCGGGCTTGCTGGTGTTTGCCCGTGATCCAGAAACTGCGAGCACTCTGGGGCAAGCGATGATGGCTGGCGAGGTAAGCAAAACCTATCTGGCCATGGTTCGGGGCTGGACACCAGAGCAGGGGTATATTGATCATCCACTGAGAGAAGAGCCGGAGGACAGACGGCGTAAAGGTGAGCCCCAACCGGTGCGCGATGCCCGTACCCGATACCGCCGCCTGGCGACCACGGAAATCCCCGTGGAAATCGAAGGCTATCCCACCAGTCGCTATAGTTTGGTGGAGCTGTATCCGGAAACCGGCCGCAAGCATCAGCTACGCCGGCATATGAAGCATATCAACCATCCCATTATTGGGGATGCCAACCACGGGCGAGGGCGCCATAACCGCTACTTTGCCGAACGTTTTGGTCAGGGGCGGCTGATGCTTGCCGCAACCGCCATGAGCTTTCAGCATCCGGTGACTGGCGAACGCTTGGACTTGAGCGTGGAGCCAGAAGCGAGTTTTTTGCAGGTGCTGTCGATTTTCGGGAAGGATATTCCAGGAGTGCCAGTGAGGATGAAGCATGAAGACTAAATGGATGGGCAAGTATCTGGCTCTGTTATTGGCCTGCTTTCCGGTTTCCCTTCCTGCTGAAGAGCCAGATTGCGAGAAGGCCATGACCACGCTGGATATCAATTATTGCGCAGGTCTTGAGCAGGAAGCAGCCGAACAGGAAATGCAGCGATATCTGGAGAAGAGTCTGGAGCGCCATAGTGACGACGCGGAGCTGGTGGCCGCCATCAAACAGGCTCAGGAGGCCTGGCAGGCCTACGCAAACGCCCATTGTGACTCGATCTATACCATGTGGCGCGAAGGCACGATTCGTGGAGTCATGTCCATTTCCTGTAAAACTAAGCTGATTCGAAAGCGCACCCATGAACTTTGGTCTGACTTTCTGACCTATATGGATAGTACGGAACCGGTGCTGCCGGAACCCGTCAGGGAGTGAGCGAGGCTCCTTTCGATCTCGAAGATTCGTCTTTTTAAGTCGCCCGACCATCGTTTCATAGGGCAGGGGTTGAGTAGTGAAAGCTGGTCGTGAAGAGCAACAAAGCGCTGTGGAGACAGAACGCCCTGTGAAAAAACAGTTGCTGGCTTCCTGGGACAGATGCTGGCGCATGATCGGCGCGACTGGTGATGGCCATGACCTCCTGGCCCGTTTAATTGCCGCTTATAACGAGCCGCAGCGTAAGTACCATTCAGAGCAGCATCTGACGGAATGCCTGGAGCTTTTCAACAGGCACCGGGCCTTGGCGGTGGAGCCCGCGGAAGTGGAGATGGCACTCTGGTTCCACGATGCTATTTACGATACAAGAGTGGATGACAATGAAGCCAAAAGTGCTGCCTGGGCTGCCGATGAGTTAAGGCAGGCTGGAGTCGGGCCGGAACGAATCTCAAGAGTGGTCGATCTGATTTTGGCCACTCGTCATGAGGCACTGCCGCAAGGGCGGGATCAACAACTGCTGGTGGATATTGATCTGGCCATTTTGGGGGCAGATTTGCCGCGCTTTGAAGAATACGAGAGCCAGGTCCGGGAAGAATACAGCTGGGTACCGGATGCCATCTTCCTCGACAAGCGTCGGAAAGTGCTTTCAGGGTTTCTGGCCCGCAACCCGCTATACAACACGCCCCGGTTACGGGAGCATCTGGAGCATCAGGCCAGGTGTAATCTGGAGCGTTCGCTTCGGTAGCTGAGAACAATCCAGATGGCTTGCTAACTCCTGCTTATACCAGCTCTCCCGACTGTAGGTAGCGTAATAGCTCTTGTTCGTCGATGGGCCCAGTGATTTTTTCATCCAAAATTTCTCCGGGGCGCCAATAATCACCGACGGTCAGCCAAATATTGGATGCCAATTGTTCGGCTTTGCCGAGGTTCGGTGAGAACTGCAGGACTAGGTCTCGATCGATGTATTTCAGCCAGTCCCAACCGATACCTTCCATGTCTTTGGATAAGCCCTGCAGGCTACCGGTCGCGCCTTCGATATAACTGAAATCGCCTGTTTTAGCCTTGGCAATTCCTTGCTCGATGGATAGCTGAGTCCCCTCAAAATTTGGAAGCACTCGTATTTTCCACACTTCCGGACTGTTCCAGATAGGCCAGTTCTCCCAGTCAACGTGCTGAGGTGGGCTCCGGTCGAAGGCGTCCAGGCACTTTTTGAGACCTTCAATGGCCAGCCGGTGGTAAAGGGCGAACTCCGAGGGTGCGGCACTCGCTCCGACTGTCCGAACCGATACTCCAAGCTCTCCAACAACAGGTCCTGCACCATTTCGGCGGTAATGCCGCCCGTGGTGGCCACGTAGCGCATCAGTTCGCGATCACAGCAGTCCAGACTGAAGGCCACCCGCACCACCTCCTTGTTCCAGCACCGGATTTCAAAGCCGTCCGAGCACCACCGCAGGTCGGGCTTGAGGGTGATGACCTGCCCATGGTGACAGCGCTCCTCCGGGCGGCCGGTGTAGCGCGGCAACAGCAGCCCATCCTGCTTCATCAGTCGATACACGCGTTTGTGGTTCACCCGCTCTCCCTGTGCCGCCAACAAGCGGTTGAGGCGCACGGTGATGCGGCGATAGCCGTTGGCTGCACGCGCACTACACAACGCCCGGATCATCGGGAGGTGCCGCTTATCATCACGCGGGGCATGGCGGAGCCGCCGCCCCGTCTGGCGTCCCTGCACGCGGTCCCACAGGTTGGAACGCGCGACCTTCAGGACCTCTGCCACCCGTTTTAAAGGGTATCGTCCGGTGGCAGCAACGGCATGCGCGAGATCAACTTTTTTGCCTGAGCCACCTCCAGGGCTTCCCGGAGTATCTCGGCTTCCATCGTCTTGCGGCCTAACATCCGCTCCAGTTCCCGGACCTTCTTGTTCAGGGCCTTCAACTCGGCGGCGCTCACCACCTCGTCACCCGACTCAATCGCCGACATCCCACCGTCTTTCATCAGCTTCTTCCAACGAAACAACAGACTGGCTGATATACCATGACGACGGGCCACAAGCGACACCGACATGCCAGGTTGTTCACATTCTGCCACCAAGATTTCTTTTTCCCGGGCTGAAAACCGACGCCTACGCTTCACACCGGTAAGGACTTCCACTCGTTCCACTTTGGAC
>JAJUGC010000106.1 GCA_029268325.1 Gammaproteobacteria bacterium
GCCTCATCCAGCTTTTTTTGCCAAGCCTCGAAGTGGCGGGCACTGACAATTTCAGCTGGAATCCGCTCATCATAAAACTGGAACAATACCTCTGGATCCACCAGGAGATCACGACGCCTGGACTTGGATTCCAACTCATCCACCTGATGGATCTGTTGTTGGTTATGATGAAAGAAGTCCGCCCGGGTATTGAGCTCCCCTTCCACCAGTCCGTGGCGAATAAAAAGCTCCCGGGACAATACCGGGTCAATGCGACCAAAGCTGACCTTCCGGCGACTAACCAGCACCACCCCATACAGGGACACCTGCTCATAGGCGACCACCTCGCCCCGCTTTTTCTCCCAATGGGGTTCCAGGTAGTTCCGCTTGACCAAATGTTGCGCCGCCCGCTCGATCCACTCGGGTTCGACCCGCGCCACAGTACGGGCATACACCTTGGTCGTTTCGACAATCTCCGCTGCCAGAACCCATTTGGGTGTTTTTTTGAACAAGCCCGAGCCCGGGTAGATGAAGAACTTCCGCCCGCGGGTCCCCAGGTATTCGCCCTTCTCGTCCTGAAAGCCGATCAAGGTGATATAGCCGCTGAGAATGGCACGGTGGATCAGCTCAAAAGAGCCTGGCTCAGTGTTTTCCTTCAGCCCAAGCTCCTGGCAGATCAAACGCAACTGCCGGTGCAGGTCGCGCCACTCACGCATTCGCAAAAAGGACAGGAACTGTTTTTTACAAAGGGTTCTCAGTTGATTGGCACTGAGTTCCTGGCGCTGCTCCTCGAAATAATTCCAGAGATTAACCAGGCTCAGGAAGTCGGAGTCCTTATCCTTCCAAACTCCATGGCGTTCGTCAGCCTGCTGCTGTTTATCCAGGGGCCGCTCCCTTGGATCCGGGATAGCCAAGGCGCTTGCAATAACCAGGATCTCCCGCAAGCAACCCAGGCGCGCCGACTCCAACAACATCCGAGCGATCCGGGGATCTGCGGGAATTCGGGCCATTTGCCGCCCCAGTTCCGTGATCTGGCGCTGACTATCCACCGCCCCCAACTCTTCGAGCAACTTGTACCCGTCATTAATCAGGCGTCGGTCCGGGGCATCCACAAAGGGAAAGTCTTCAATGTTGCCAAGCCGCAGGTGGAGCATCTGCAGAACCACCGAGGCAAGGTTGGTACGCAGGATTTCCGCATCTGTGAACTCCGGCCGGTTATTGAAGTCCTCTTCGCTATAGAGGCGATAGCAGATCCCTTCAGCAACCCGTCCGCTTCGCCCCTTGCGCTGGTTGGCGCTGGCCTGGGAAATCGGCTCAATGGGTAAGCGCTGCACTTTAGAGCGGTAACTGTAACGGCTGATACGGGCCAAGCCCGGGTCTATCACATAGCGGATGCCAGGCACGGTCAGAGAGGTTTCCGCCACGTTCGTGGCCAGGATAATGCGTCGCCCCCGATGGGGCTGGAAAATACGGTTTTGTTCCTCGGCTGTCAGCCGGGCATAGAGCGGCAGCACTTCGGTGCCCGCCAGCTGGGCTTTGCGCAGGAACAGTGAAGTCTCCCGAATTTCCCGCTCCCCCACCATAAACACCAGAATGTCGCCCGGCAGACGATGCTGGCGCCGTTCTTCCTGTTCAATTTCCTCGACCACCTGCAAAATGGCCGACTGGATACTTAAGTCCGCGTCGCCATCATCCTCCAGGGAGGTCAACGGACGATAGCGAACCTCCACCGGATAGGTGCGGCCGGAGACCTCAATTATGGGAGCATCACCGAAGTGGCGGGAAAAGCGCTCCACATCAATGGTCGCCGAGGTGATGATAACTTTCAGATCCGGGCGCTTGGGCAGGAGACGCCTCAAGTACCCCAACAGAAAGTCGATATTGAGGCTCCGCTCATGGGCCTCATCAATAATCAAGGTGTCATATTGGCTCAGAAAACGGTCACGCTGGGTTTCCGACAGGAGAATACCGTCCGTCATCAACTTGATCAGCGTATTGGCACTCACCTGGTCGGTAAAGCGAACCTGATAGCCCACCTGTTCTCCCAGCCCAACGCCTAGCTCTTGCGCAATTCTCTGAGCGACCGTACGGGCAGCGATTCGCCGGGGCTGGGTATGTCCAATCCGCCCCAGAATTCCCCTTCCCGCCTCCAAGCAGATCTTGGGCAATTGAGTTGTCTTTCCCGAACCGGTTTCTCCCGCCACCACAATCACCTGATGGCTGAGCAAGGCGTCCCGGATTTCTTCCGCCTTGGCACTGATAGGCAACTCAGCCGGAAATGAAACCTTGGGAAGTGCCGCTCGGCGCTGTTCCACAACTTCAATGGATTGCTGAATAGCGTTTTCCAGACGCTCCAGGCGTTGTTGAGCCCGCGCATCCATCCGCCGAAAGCCTGCTAGCTTGGAAGACTCCCGCTGCAGACGATAACGGTCACTGGCGAGCACCTGCTCCAAACCTGCTTCAAGCTGTTTCAGGCGCTGTCGAAACTCAGTCAATTCGATGGGTTGGTTAGAAACGGACAATATCAACCTCAATCACGAGCCTTTTATGTTCGATCATTTCATCAGCCGCCGGACAGGCTTAGACATACCAGCCAGCACGGTAGGCATGCATCCTTCTCCCACTTGCCTCCCTGACCTATCCATCTGCCAATGAAACAATTTCTCAATAAATAGGGATTTTTAAAGCAAAAAACCCTGCCTAAAGCAGGGTTTTTCGCGTGCCTATGGTTTAGGCTGCAGCAGTTTTCTGCTTTTTCAGCTCTTCATCGCGAAGTTCACGACGGAGAATCTTACCGACGTTTGTCTTCGGCAACTCTTCACGGAACTCGATGTACTTGGGCATCTTGTAGCCGGTCAGGCGCTGCTTGCAGAACTCGCGCAGTTCGCTTTCTTTCAGGTTCGGATTGCGGCGAATCACGAAGATTTTCACAACTTCACCGCTCTTGTCATCAGGCACACCGATGGCTGCACACTCCAGCACATCCGGATGGCTTGCTACCACGTCTTCCACTTCGTTCGGGTAAACGTTGAAGCCAGACACCAGGATCATGTCTTTCTTACGGTCCACGATCTTGATGTAGCCATCTTCCTGGATCAGGGCAATGTCACCAGTTTTAAGCCAGCCGTCAGGGGTCATGGTCTTGGCGGTCTCATCCGGGCGCTGCCAGTAACCCTTCATCACTTGAGGACCTTTCACGCACAGCTCACCAACCTCTCCGATGGGCAGGTCGTTGCCTTCGTCATCAATGACCTTGACCTGGGTGCTCGGAACCGGCAGACCAATGGTTCCCACCTGAATGGCACCAAGCTGGTTCACGCTGACAACCGGGGAGGTTTCGGTCATGCCGTAGCCTTCGGAGATATCACAACCGGTTACTTTCTTCCACATTCTGGCAGCTTCAGTGGTGAGCGCCATACCGCCGGAGACGGTCATCTTCATGTGGGAGAAATCCAGCTCCTGGAAGTCTTTACGGTTACACAGGGCTACAAACAAGGTATTGAGGCCCAGGAACGCGGAGAACTTCCACTTTTTCAGCTCTTTGATAAAGCCGTCGATATCCCGTGGGTTGGGGATCAGAACACTGTGACAGCCGGACTCAACCATCACGCCACAGTTAACAGTGAAAGAGTAGATGTGGTACAGCGGCAGCGGAGCAATACAGACTTCCTTGCCCTCTTCCAGGGTTGCAGTCAGTACGGGCTTGACTTGCAGCAGGTTGGCGACCAGGTTTTGCTGGGTCAGCATGGCACCTTTGGCCACACCAGTGGTACCACCGGTATATTGCAGCACCGCCAGATCTTCCAAGCCAACCTTCACCGGCGTAAAGTTGCGCTTGGCGCCCAACTGCATGGCCTTGGTAAAGGGAATGGCTTTCGGCAGGTTGTAGGCAGGCACCATCTTCTTGATGTACTTGACCGCCGCATTCATGATCGCGCGCTTCACCGGCTTATGCATGTCGGCGATTTCGGTAACAATCACGGTTTCAATGCCGGTGTTGGGAAGGACTTCCTCAGCCAAGTGGGCCATGTTAGCCAAAACAACCAGGGCTTTTGCACCGGAGTCGTTAAACTGGTGCTCCATTTCGCGCTTGGTGTACAGGGGGTTGGTGTTCACCACAACCAAGCCAGCCCGCATCGCACCAAAGACCACAACCGGATATTGCACCAGGTTAGGCATTTGAATCGCGATACGATCCCCGGGCTTCAGATTCGTTTCGTTCTGTAGGAAGCTCGCGAAGTCACGACTCAGTTTATCCAGCTCCGCGTAGGTGATGGTGACGCCAATCGCGCTGAAGGCCGGATTGTTCGCAAACTTTTTGCAAGACTTTTCCAACATGTCAACGATCGAGCTATATTGCTTGACGTCGACCTCCGAAGGCATCCCGGGCGGATATTTGTCCTTGAAAAAGTTCTCCATATCACTTCTCCTGTCCAGACTAACTTCTCGTTATTTGAATTAGTTAATAATTATACTGAGCGTATAAATTTGCGGCGTAAGAATACCAGTTTCGAAGCCTATGTTATAGCCACCACTCACCAAAAAGACGCCGCTTTTCATAGTAAGCACCGTTAGTAAGCGCCTAAAAACCACCTGACGGATATTCAAAACCTACCAACTTGCGCTCAAAGATAAGGAGATCACTCCAATGATTGCCACTGATATCCGCCTGCCCTCACAAGACGGACATAGCATTTTTATCCGTATCTGGCAGCCCTCCCAGGGCGAGATAAAAGGTATCATCAAAATTGCCCATGGCATGGCCGAGCACAGCGGACGCTACTCAGAACTGGCCAATTACCTTGTGACGGCAGGCTACGCAGTCATTGCCCACGACCACCGGGGCCATGGACAGAGCATCCAGCAGGGCCTTGCTGGGCACTATGGGGACAATAATGGCTGGGACTTGGTCATCAGCGATATGGGAGCTGTCTCACAGTTTGCCCGCACCGAGTTTCCCGAAGCGCCCTTGTTCGAGCTGGGCCACAGCATGGGCTCCTTTATCCTCCAGCAGTACCTGATCAGGGAGCAGCCGATGATTGCAGGCATTATCCTGTCGGGCTCCAACTATTCATCCCCTTTCAAGTATCTCGCAGCGCGACCGGTCGCTCAACTGGAATGCAAGCGCCAAGGCAAGCATGGCCATAGCCCCCTCATTCGCCATTTGAGTTTTGGCTCCTTCAACAACCGCTTCAAACCTGCACGGACCCAGTTTGATTGGCTCTCGAGAGATCCAGAACAGGTTGATGCTTATATCCAGGACCCACTCTGCGGTTTCGATTGCACCAATCAACTCTGGCTTGACTTGCTCGGTGGTCTGACGGAAATTTCACGCCCCCGGGCCCTTCGACGGATCCCTGACGTGCCGATTTTTATTTTGGGAGGCAGCCTGGATCCGGTCGGCCAGCAGGGCCAAGGGTTAAAAAAACTGGCAAAGGTACTGCAGGCCACCGGCCACCGTAGCGTTGAGCTCAAACTCTACCCGGAAGGCCGCCACGAGATGTTCAATGAGACAAACCGACAAGAAGTTTTTTGTGACCTGCATCACTGGCTGGACCGCCAGCTGGTGTCAAAGAGCAAAATCAACTCTGCCAGAAGCGCATAATTCGAGATTTATGCTATTCATTTAACAGGCTAATTTTGTAATCGACCATTCCAAAACAGGCCCTACTATGGAAGCAATGGAAAACCTTACCTATGACGAGTTGCAGATTGGCGACTCAGCAACCTACACCCGTACCCTGACGGAGGAAGAGCTGGTGCTGTTCGCCGCCGTATCCGGCGACGTCAACCCCGTCCACTTAGATCCCCAGTACGCCAGCAAAACCATCTTCAAGGAACGGATTGCCCACGGCATGTGGTCCGGCGCCCTCATTTCCGCAGCGCTGGCCACCATTATGCCGGGCCCGGGCACCATCTACCTGGAGCAAAGCCTGAGCTTTAAGCGTCCCGTTAGACTCAACGATACCTTGCAAGTCCGGATCACGGTTGCAGCCAAGGAGCCCAAGGGCCGAGTCGTGCTGGACTGTGAAATCGTCAATCAAAATGATGAGGTGGTGGTAACCGGCCAGGCGAAAGTGATCGCCCCGAGCGAGAAGATCAAACTGGAGCGTCCCAGCCTGCCCCGGATCAGCATTGGCGAGTCTTCCTAAGACCGCGAATTTAATCAGAAAAGGGGCTTGCCGCCCCTTTTCTTATTTTTCAGATTGCGTTTTCAGCCCTAACATCACTGACCGGTCATTCAGAAACCGACCTCACCCCGGCAGGAATCCAAGAGAATAGGTATAGACTCCTTCCGGCACATCTTTGGCCCCGAAGTTGATGAGCTTGATCCGGGCCAAAATGCGACTCTCCAGCTCTTCATCCTGCAACTCGGAAGAAAGGATCTTGCACTTCGAGACAACGCCGGCAGGTGTAATCGTAAGCTCTACCAATACAGTGCCCTGGATGGTGGGATTAGACCGCAAGGCCCGCCGATAAATCGAATAGAGGGCGCTGCGATTGGAATCGAAAATACGGCGAATCTCATCGTCAGTACGCTTTTGGGCAACCGTACCTGCCGCACGCTGGTTTGCCGCTTTGCCTCCAGTTGAAACCGGCGCATCGATCCGAGTGGTGGCACGCCCTTCCAGCTCAACCTGTTGCCCGCCGCTGGTAAGCTTTACATCATCCACACCACCTGACGAACCGATCACCGCATTCGATACCAAACGCTCCTCACTCCGTTGGACAGGCTCGTTCCCCTGGGAAGCCTCTACCCGATAACCTGACGCAGAGGCTGAATCCCGCATCCCTGCCAGCTGATCATTCAATGCCAGGAGCCCGGAGCTTTGGGCCACCTCCCGGGCAGCCTGCACTTCATCCACTGGCTCTGGTAGCGGCTTGACCTCCTGCACAGCAGGCTCCTCCACAACCGGTTCCGGCGCCTGGGATTCCTCCACAGGCATATCGGCAACCAGCGGCTCTTCCTCGACTGCCACTGGCGGCTCTTCAATCTGAGGCTCCGGCACCGGCTGCTCCAAAATCACTTCGGCCAGGTACCATTCATTATTCGAGCTGGTTACTGATACCCGTTCCGGCAACTGAATGGCCGGGATGCTGATTCCAATAACCAAGGCGACCACGGCCAGC
>JAJUGC010000107.1 GCA_029268325.1 Gammaproteobacteria bacterium
CCCTCTCCCACCTGGGGAGAGGGTTAGGGCGGCCCGCGTAGGGAGAGGGCGCAAGTTGTCAGGCCCGCAAAGGGTTCCGTTCTGGTCTAAGCCTTACGAAACTACCCGCTCCCACCCCTCAACTTCCCCCGGCACGATGGTTAACAAAGGATGGGGAATTGGCATTTCGATAAGGGCATTTTGCGCATAAAGCTCAGGGGAGCGAATCTTCAGCTTGGCTTGCAGGTGCTGCCATTCGTAGCGCAATTGCCCCTCTGTCACCGGCATCAGTTCCGGATAGCCTTCTGCCAGGATCTTGGATTCGTCATAGCAGTAGCCTCGCCGACAGGCTTCGTTGACGATTTCCCGTAAATAACTGCCGATGGCGGCCAAAGGGTCGGCAGTCTTACGAAATCGCTCTAACTGGGGATGGTTGCGGTAGCCTTTGGTTTCACCCCGAAGCACCTTCTGGGCCAGCAGTGTTTCCCGCCACAGCCCGCCCAGGCCTTGTTTATCCAGGTATTGGGGATGCACGGACCAGAGGCGCATCAGCGGTTTACTCCAATCTGTTTGGGGCAGGATTTACTGGGTTTTCGGGCAGCAGGCTTCATGATCCAGACGCTCTCCTGGGGGAATCATGTGAAGAACATGAGCCCAATTCTGTCTATGGCGTCACAGAGAAACAAGCAGCTTGGCGGAGCCGCCCTAGAGGCTCCATAATGCCCCTTCATATTTAGGGGGAAACATTGTGGCCACTGAACAAAGTTTACTGGAACGTAGTAATGGAAAATGCGAGCTGTGCGGAGCCCAAGCCGACCTGGCTCCCTATGAAGTAGAAGGTGCTGTAGGGCGTGATGATACCGCGGTAATGCTCTGTGAAACCTGTACCAGTCAGATTACGGGCAGCGAAAGTCTGGATCCGAACCACTGGCGGGCGCTTAATGACAGTATGTGGAGTCCGGTACCGGCGGTACAGGTCATGGCCTGGCGGATGTTGAAGCGTTTAAGCGAGGAAAGCTGGGCCCAGGATCTGCTGGATATGTTGTATCTGGATGAAGAGCTCCAGGCCTGGGCGGAAGCCGGCATGGCGAGTTCGGCCGATGATGAGGTTGTGACCAAGGATTGCTTTGGCACTGTTTTGCAGGCGGGGGATTCTGTGGTGATCATCAAGGACCTGGATGTAAAAGGCACCAGCTTTACCGCCAAGCGCGGCACCACGGTGCGCAATATCAGCCTGACGGATAACCCCGAGCATATCGAAGGGCGCGTTAATGGCACCCGGATCGTGATTCTGACCAAATTCGTCAAGAAGGCGTAATGGGAGACAACCTTGCCCCAGCCGTTCAGTCCTTCATGGGCTGATCAGCCTCATAAAAGAAAACGCCCCTCACACGGAGGGGCGCGGGTTTAAGCCTGAAGGCCTAAACGGGATCTGAATCAGGCGCTTTTGCGACGGGACAGACCAAAGCCCAGCATGCCCAGGCCCAGCAGAGCCAAAGTGGCAGGCTCAGGAACGGCCCGTGGGGTAACGGATTCGACCATGACTACCAAATCTTGATAGTCGAAGTCGTCGCCGTCTTCAAAGGCCAGGATAAATTCATTGGCTGTCCATTCGCCAGGGGCATAACCTGGATGATTTCCATAGCCAGGGAGCTGAACGATGTCTCCTCTCCCTCCTTGATAGGCCACGAAGTAGTCGATTCCACCATTGAGGTCTGTATCGGAATAACGAGTTACTTCCGAATTGCTAAGGAAAAAACCAAACAGGTTGTCCTTGAAGTTACCTTTTAATTCGTTGTCCACCCACACGCTGTAATCGGCCAGGATGCTGACCTTTACTTGGCTGGCCGTAGTATCACTACCGCTGAACAGCTCAACCATATTATTGGGATTGGCGTAATCGTAGATCCCGAACGCCTGGCTGCCTGCATTGGCTGTGATTTCAAAAATAAAAGTTGAAATCGCGCCGCCGGATGCGCTGATTGACCAATACTGATCATTGGCCAGCTGGTCTGTATGAACGTTCACGGAGGATGGGCCACCTACGGTGATTTCATCCAGAATGTCCTGCAACGACTTTTCGCTACCGGGAAGGATAGTGGCGGCAAAGGACGAGCTCGCCATCAGCGACCCGACCAGGAGCCCTGGTAGAGCGTATTTCTTTAACATCACGAATTTCTCCATTCGACTATTTAATAACGCAATCCCTAGCTTGATGCTGCGCATGCCTTTGGCATCGCTTTCTTTGATACACCAGGTTTGCAAGGGCTCACAAGCAAGGCAAATGCCACGTTCCTTATCCTGTGATTTAACAAGGTGTTGGAAAGAAAGTGACTGGCATCTGGAACAAAGATGTAAATGAATCTGACAGTTTTCTCCAGATCGTCTATTTGCTGCTTACACTCCAGGCGCTTGTGACCGGTAAGGTAGCTAGATGCTTTTCAGGATAGAGAATCTTTATTAATCCAAATCAGTGGCTTATTTAGATTGTCGCATCACCTATAGAAAAGCTTTGTGACTGACAAGCTGTATCTAAAGAGAAACAATGAATGTAAAAAATATTGACGATGGCCGGTGAAGCACTACTTTGCGACACCAAGCTGGGCTGATCGCGGCTCATCCCACCATGGAAAAGCCCACCCAATTTGAGAATGTGCCAAGCGGTTCCAAGTCCGCTCTCATGGCCTAAGTAAAGGAGAGACACCTGGGGAAGCCCGGTGGAATCAGGCCTCATGTTAGTAAGTCCTGGGAGAAAGCCCCCATGCCCACCTAGGGCCGGCGCGCAGACCGACGCTTATATTTGAATAAGGTTTAAACACTTTTCAGGCTGTCTATAGTTAGCGACACAAAGTGTCTACTAACTTTACAGTCTCTTTCCTAAAGTGCTTTTTAAAAGCATTTAAGTTAATGAATTACATGGTTAATAAGTTCCTGGTACAGGGATTGCTAAAGAGTGATGCCAAAGTGTTTTGGTGTTTTACCTCTTAAAAGGATCTAAAGGGAGTTGTACCATGAAATTATTAAAAACGGTTGTAGGCACAGCGTTGCTGGCCGCTGCGACCACAGTCAGCGCCGTGCCTGTGACTTTGAATATGGTTGGCGCTTCTTGGGAGAATGTCCAAGGAGAGAATGTAACTGATAATGTAACTGGTGTGGGTACCAATGAGATTCGTTGGGGCGCGCGCACGGATAAAAACAAAAGCGGCTATCGCTTTGATGCTGCCGATAATCTGCCGCTGACGTTTGAAAGTGGGGACTATTTCACGCTGGGCACCTTCACCCATATCAACTTCCCCATTACTAGTGGCACGGCCATCACTTCCGCGGACCTGGATCTGACGGTAGAGCTGGATATTTTGGGAACTTCTTTAGAGCAAGGCCCTTATACTTTCAGCTTCAAACATACGGAAACGCCTAATAATGCCTGCATTGGTTTATATCTCCCCTTCATAGGGTGTTTGGGGTGGGAAAACGGTAATGTTGATGACATTGTCGAGTTGGATACCAGCTTTCTGAGTGATGAGTTCATTGTTGATTCCTATGCCTTCTCTCTGGAGATCATTGGATTCCAAGACATGAAAACACAACGCATCATTGATGAACTGAGCACCAAAGAAGGCGACAAGACCAGCGCGAATGTCATCGCCCGTCTGAACGTGCGTGATCTTCCCCGTGAGGTTCCCGAGCCGGCCTCTGTGGCACTGATGGGGATTGCCCTGGCAGGTATGGTCTTCCTGAGACGCCGCAAGCAAGCCTAAGTCCGTCGCGGGAGGGGAGCCCCTTCCCGCCGTTCGACTTTCAGCCGGCTTCTTGAATGGAGCCGGTCTTGCTGTAGTAGCAGCCAAGTATAGAAAACCCCATATCGCGAATAGTTCTCACCTGGTCTATGCTTAGGGGCTGATGTTTTTAGTCGATAAGTAGCCTTCCATGACCGTTAAGCAGAGTTCCCGTGCTGTTCTGGAGCCGCAGCAGGCCGAAGTGGCCGATCCGCTGGTGCAATACAAGGCTGTGGCTACCATTCTCGATAGTCTGGATGCCCTGGTCTATGTCTCCGATTTGGAGACCCATGAGCTGTTGTTCGTGAACAGTTATGTCAAGAACATCTGCGGAGAGGATGTGTTGGGTAAACCCTGCTGGCAGGTGTTGCAGGCGGACAAGCAAGGCCCTTGTGAGTTTTGTACCAATAGCCGGTTATTGGATGAGCAGGGCCAACCAACGGGAGTTTATGTCTGGGAGTTCCAAAACACCGTCACCGGCCATTGGTATCAATGCCGGGACCAGGCGATTCGCTGGATTGATGGCCGCTTGGTTCGCATGGAAATCGCTACCAATATCACTGACCGCAAGCAGATGGAAGAGGAGTTGCGGGAAGCCAAGCAGCGTGCTGAAGAACTGGCCCGAATTGATGAGCTGACCGGTGTACGGAACCGCCGGGCTTTCTTTGAAGTGGGGCATCTGCTGTTCGGGCAGGCACAGCGTTCCGGGCAAAACTTGTCGGCTATTATGCTGGATGTGGATTACTTCAAGCAGGTGAATGATCGCTATGGCCATTTCGTGGGGGATCAGGTCTTGCGTACCATCTCCCAGAAGATCCAAGAGCAGATCCGGGAAACCGATATCATTGGGCGCTTGGGGGGCGAGGAGTTCGCTCTGATTCTGCCGAATGCCGATCTCACTGAGGCTCTGGAAGTTGCAGAGCGCATCCGCACCCTGATTGTGGCAACGCCTATCAATGCCCTGGGCGAAACCATTTACTGCACTTCAAGCTTTGGGGTGAGCACCCTTCAGGATGGAGTGAAATCCCTGGATGCCTTGCTGCCCAAGGCTGATGAAGCCTTGTTCCTGGCCAAACACAAGGGCCGTAACCGGGTTGAAGTCCGCCATTGACCAAGTTGGACGGCAAAACCAAGCCCCCCCTGAAAAGCAGTGGGGATGGTGACTTGGCAGGCTGGGCGGCCCTAAGGAGCCGCCCCTGGATGGCTAGAATTTCAGATCCGCCCGCATCCACAGGGTTCTGCCCGGCTCATTGACCCGCTCGGTTTGAGTAAAGCCAGACACCATGGCGCCTGCACGGCTGATGTGTTCCGCGTAGGTCCGGTCAAACAGGTTATCCACACCAGCGCTCAGGCGCAGTTGCTCCATCGGCCGCCAGCCGGCATTGACAGACAGCACCGCAAAGCCGGCGTTTTCACCAATATCCTGGCCGACCACATTTCCCTGGCCGACACTCACCCGGTCCTGTTCCGCCACCAGCCTTAGCAGAGTACCAACCGACCAGGCATCACTTTCGTATTGCAGTCCCAGACGGGCTTCCAGGGGCGGTATTTGCGCCAGGGGCACATCATCGGTACGGTTCTCGCCGCGCACATAGGCCAGACTGCCATCTGCTTTCCAGTGTTCGTTGATTTTATATTCCAGGGTGGCTTCCGCACCCCAGGTACGGGCTTTTATGTTGCGGGATACGGTGGCCATGCGCATGCCCTTGGCATAGTTGTTCTCGATCAGAATGTAATCCTGGATCTGGTTGTAGAACAGGGACAGAGAGGCCGACCAGGTGCCGTCGTTGTATAGCAGGCCCGTGTCGAGCTGGGTGGTTTTCTCCGGATCGGTATCCAGGGCGCTGAGAGAGTCCACGCCTTCCTTGTTGAACAGCTCCCAGTAGTCCGGGAAACGTTCTACATGACCTAAGCCTGCATAGACGGTGGCCGGGGAGCTTTCCAGATCTTGCTCATAGCGGATAAAGCCGCTGTAGAGAGTCTCCTTGCGAGTCTCATCGGCCGTGGGGTTGGCGCTGGAGCCCATGCCGTGCATGCCGGTGCTGATGGTCTCCCGTTTGTCTTCCACCTCCCAGCGATCCACCCGGGCACCGCCGATCATCCGCTGTTGGTCCGTCAGGGATAGTTTCAGCTCCGAGAAGATTCCATGGAACTGGAAGCGGGCATCTTCCACCCGTTTCATATCCCGATAGGACTGTACCCGTTCATCTGTGCTGGAGCGGATACTGTGCTTGTTCTGCTGGAAGTCACTGCCCAGGGTCCATAGCAGAGTGTCGGTCAGGTTGATCTCCGCCAGCACTTTACCGCCAATGGTTTCCCGGTCCGGGTTGCTGGCCATGGGGGCTGCCATCATGCCCATCGGCCTGAACTCCCGCAGGGAATAGTTATCCATCACATGGTCCACATAGTTGTAGAACACCTGGGCTTCCAGGTGCTCCATGCGATCGCTGAGCTGGTGCTTTTCAAATTTCAGGCCGATGTTTTCCCGGTCGAATTTGGAACCGTCCATGCCCCGGTCCGCATAGGCGGCTTCACCGTCGCTGAGGGCGGCGGTCAATTCCAGCAGCGTATTCATATCCGGTGTCCAGCCCAGGGCAAAGCTGCCATTCCAGCGTTCATAGGCCGAGTGCACCCGATTGCCGTTACCGTCCTTGTAGTCATCGGCTTCCGTATAGGTACCGTTGGCACGCAGATAGCCCAGGGCATTGCCGGCAAGGGCCTCGGCCACGACATCGCGGCGGCTGAAGCTGCCGATGGTGGTGCTGCCGCTGGCCTGCAGGGTGGGTTCGGCGTAGTAGGGCGGGTCCCGCTCGAACAGAACCGTGGCAGCGGAGTTGCCCGGCCCATGTAGCACGGTCTGCGGCCCTTTGATCAGGGTGATACGGTCATAGGATTCCGGGTAGATATAAGCAGTGGGTGGATCCATGCGGGATCCACAGCCGCCGAGGATGGCTTCCCCATCCATCAGGATGTTGACCCGGGAGGCGGCCATGCCCCGGAACACCGGGTCGCCGTCGGTGCCGCCTTTGCGGATCACTGAAAAGCCCGGCATGGTTTTCAGGTAATCGGCACCGTCGTGGGCCGGAATCGGCTGGCGTGGCTGCTTGGGATCGGTTTCCAGAATCAGGGGTTCATTGGGAGCGGCAGCGGTGACAACCACGGCACTTAACTGGGTCGCTGCCTGGGGTGATCCAGAGGTTGGGCCGGAAGCAGCTTTCACGGGCAAAGAGGGGCTTTCTGTTGCCTGCGGTTGATGGGTCGCCTGGGTCGCCGGGGGAGGGTGGGGATCGCCGCCGGGGCGATGGCGGCCTTCCTGCTCGC
>JAJUGC010000108.1 GCA_029268325.1 Gammaproteobacteria bacterium
AGAATATGGAACAGTATAAAGGGCATTTGACCCCTGGGGTGCAGGCGCTGCTCCAGGCCTATCCCACCACATTCCGGATTCCTGTCTACCAGACCCGACGCACCAGTTCAGCGCCGGAATGGGTCTATGAAAACACCTTCAAGAATGCGACCCGTGCCGAGTTGGTTCGGGGTGGTAACGGTATCGAAAACGCCTATGGCGGGGTTCCCTTTCCGATTTTGAGCGGTAATTCGGAAACCAAGGCTCTGCAAGCCATTTGGAATCACCTCACCCGTTGGCGGGGAATCTTCCTGACGCGACGGTCTTCCGAAGCTGCCGTCCAGCGGAATGGGGAATACCAGCTGGGAACATCCCAGCAGGAAATCTTCTTTAACTATTCCAACCCGGAAGGCAGTTACGAGACGCTGAACAATATCCTCTTCTATTACCTGTCATTCACCATTTCGCCGCCCCGTCTGGCCGGCGGTGCGGTGTTGATCCACGAGACCCTGGACCAGGTCCGTGAGCCCCGTAAGGCCTGGGGTTACAGCTCCGGTCAGCGGCGCGTGCGGGCTGCTCCCAACCTGGCCTATGACTCCCCCATTGCCGCTTCAGACAACCTGCGTACGGCGGATGACACCGATATGTTTTCCGGTGCTCCCGACCGCTACAACTGGAAGTACCTGGGCAAGAAAGAGATCTATGTTCCCTACAACAACTACCAGATCGCTGCGGATGGGGTGAAATACCGCGATGTGCTCGGTGTTTCCCATATTAACCCCGACCTTACCCGCTTTGAGAAGCACCGCGTCCATGTAGTGGAAGCGACCCTGAAGCCGGGTGCACGGCATATCTATGCCAAGCGGGTGTTCTACATTGATGAGGACTCCTGGAGCATTCTCCTGGTTGATCAGCATGACGACCGGGGCGAACTCTGGCGGGTCAACATGGCTTTCACCAAAAACTATTACGAGTTGCCGGGGATTGCGCCGTCACTGGACGTGTTCTATGACCTGCAGGCCCGACGCTACCACGTGCAGGGCCTGATGTCGGAAGAACGTACGACCTATATCTTCAGCAATGACATTCCAAACGAGCGTTACTTCCGGCCGCAGGAGCTGCGCCGGCGCGGCACTCGCTAACCTCTAAGGCGGGCTATGGCCCGCCTCGCTTTTATCCATTTTGGCTAATCAACCTACGTAGTAATAAGGCGGTTTCGAATGGGATTCAGACCATTTTCGAGCAGGTTGTGGGCATATGTGCTGGCTTCTGGCCTGTCGGTTGTTGCCCCTGCTCATGCATTGGAAGATGTACTGCAAACGCCCGCGGTGCAGTCGGATAAGGCAGCCCAGAGGTTGCTGTTGGATGTGGAGGTCGTTGGCAGCCGGCTGGTGGCCGTTGGCCAGCGAGGCCATATCGTCTACTCCGACGATGCGGGGAAGAGTTGGTCGCAGGCCAAGGTGCCGGTTTCCACCACTTTGACCGCAGCTCATTTTCCGACCGCCACTCATGGCTGGGCCGTGGGGCACAGTGGAGTGGTGCTTCACAGTAGTGATGGGGGCAAGACCTGGACAAAACAGCTGGATGGCCTGCGGGTGAACGAGTTGGTTATCGAGCAGAACCGTCAGCAGGTTGAGGAGCTGGAAGCACTGCTGGAAGAGGCCGATGACGCGGAAGTCGAAGAGCTGGAGGTGCGTCTGGAAGATGCGCAGATGGCGCTGGATGACTCCGAGTGGGATGCACAGGACGGTCCCAGCAAGCCGTTCCTGGATGTGTGGTTCAAGAACGAACAGGAAGGCTTCGTGGTTGGCGCCTATGGCTTGTTCTTTGCCACCAACGATGGGGGCAAGACCTGGGTGAGTCGGGCTGATCGCCTGGAAAACCCGGATCGCCTTCACCTGAATTCCATCGCCCAGGTCACTGGCGGTGCCTTTTTCATCGTGGGTGAAACCGGGGAGATCCATTTGTCTGCCGATGGGGGAGATTCCTGGCAGCGTTTGGAAAGTCCCTACAGCGGCTCCTTGTTCAATGTCATGGGAACCGGTGCGGTCAACGAGGTGCTGGTGATGGGATTGCGGGGAAGTCTGTTCCGCTCTGAGGACCTGGGCCAAACCTGGAAGCGGGTCAAGACGGGCGTGGTGGACTCCCTTAATGGTGGTGCTCATGGAACTGATGGCCGGGTAGTGATTACCGGTAACTCGGGAGTGGTGCTGACCAGCAAGAATTTCGGGCAATCATTCGATGCCTTTGTGCGCCCTGATCGCCAATCCCTGGCGGCCGCTGCTTTTATCGGCGACCAACTGGTGATTGTGGGTGAGGAAGGGGCAAAGCGTACGGACCAGATCGGGAAGGATCTGTAAGTGTTGCGCACTGCAGTCGCGGAGCCTGTCGCTTAAGCGCGCTCTGTGGCTGTGGAACATGCTGTAGTAGTAGAAGAAGTATAAGAGGACATCTGAATGTCAAACCCATTGCACGATAAGGGCCAACACTTTCTGCTGACGCCCAAGGCGGAGCCCTTGCTGGAGCGGCTGATTTTTAACAACCGCCCACTGCTCTTAGTGATCTTTGCCTTACTGACGCTGTTTTTGGGCTACAACGCGGCCAATATCAAGCCGGATGCCAGCTTTGAGCGGCTGATTCCCCTGGAGCACCCCTACATTGTCAACATGATGGAGCGGCGGGACGACCTCCAGAACCTGGGGAACTCGATCCGGGTGGTGGTGGCGGTGAAGGAAGGCGATATCTTTACCGCCAGCTACATGGAAACCCTGAAGGAGATCCATGACGAGCTCTTTTATATCCCGGGTGTCGACCGCTCTGCCATGCGTTCCCTGTGGGCTGCCAGTGTCCGGTGGACCGAGGTAACAGAGGATGGCTTCCAGGGGGGTACCGTCATTCCCGACGGTTATGATGGCTCTGAGGAATCCCTCGATAAACTGCGCCAGAATATCCTTAAGTCCGGTGAGGTGGGCCGTCTGGTGGCGGACAATTTCAAGTCCACCAGTATTGATGCTCCCCTGTATGAGGTGAACCCGGAAACAGGGGATCGCCTGGATTACAAAGAGTTCTCCCGGGCTCTGGAAGAGCAGGTGCGCGCCAAGTTCCAGGAGAAAGATCCCAATATCCAGATCCACATCGTAGGCTTTGCCAAGAAGGTGGGGGATCTGATTGAGGGGATCGCCCAGATTGCCATGTTCTTCCTGGCGGCGATCCTGATTACTGCTGTCCTGCTGTATGGTTATTCACGCTGTATCGCAGGTACTTTGGTGCCAATCATCACATCCATTGTTGCGGTGGTGTGGCAGCTGGGCATTCTGCGGGTGCTGGGCTACGGGCTGGATCCGTACTCTGTGCTGGTGCCTTTCCTGGTGTTTGCCATCGGGATCAGTCATGGGGTCCAGATTGTGAATGCCATGGCCAGTGAAGCAGCCAAGGGGGCCAATGCCCTGATGGCTGCACGGCTGGCGTTTCGCGGTCTCTACGCGGCAGGGCTTCTGGCATTGATCAGTGATGCCATGGGCTTCCTGACCTTGCTGTTTATCAAGATCGATGTGATCCGGGATTTGGCCGTGGCGGCCAGTGTGGGCGTAGCCGTGGTAATCATCACTAACCTGGTACTGCATCCCCTGATCATGTCCTACATCGGCATCAGCAAGAGCGGAGTTCGCCATGTGCAGAAAGCTGGCGAAAAGACCGATCGCAAATGGCGGGTTATGTCCTACTTTGCCCATCCGTCCGTTGCGCCGATTTCAGTACTGATTGCAATCCTGGGCTTTGGTATCGGCACCTACTACAAAAAGGATTTGAAAATCGGCGACCTGGACAAGGGAGCCCCGGAGTTGCGCCAGGATTCCCGCTATAACCTGGATAACCAGTATGTGATCGACAACTACAGTACCAGCTCAGACGTGCTAGTGGTGATGGTGGAAACCGCCACCGAGCAGTGCAGCTCCTATGAGGTGATGGATGCCATGGACCGTCTGCAGTGGCGGTTGGAAAATACGCCGGGCGTGCAGTCCACGGCATCGCTTGTGACGGTCTCCAAGCTGGCCACCCGGGCCCTCAATGAAGGTAACCTGAAGTGGTTCGAGCTGTCCCGCAACCAGCAAATCCTGAACTCCAGTATCCAGCGCGCCCCCAGCGGCTTGATCAATACTGACTGTTCGTTGACGCCAGTCCTGGCCTTTCTGGAAGATCACAAGGCGGAGACCTTGCAGCGGGTTGTGGATGAGGTTGAGGCCTTCACGGCAGCCAACCCCAGCGACAACTACAAGTTCCTGCTGGCGGCCGGAAACGCCGGAGTCGAGGTGGCTACCAACCAGGTGATTGAAAAAGCCAATACCATGATGCTCATTTTCGTGTACTCGGTGGTCAGTGCGCTCTGTCTGCTCACGTTCCGCTCCGTACGCGCCACCCTGTGCCTGATGATTCCTCTGGGGCTGACCTCTGTGCTCTGTGAGGCGCTAATGGCCCAGTTCGGCATCGGCACCAAAGTGGCGACCTTGCCGGTGATTGCCTTGGGAGTGGGGATTGGGGTGGACTACGGGGTGTATATCTATACCCAGTTGGAGCGGTTCCTGCTCCAGGGCAAACCCTTGCAGGAGGCTTATTTCGAAACCCTGCGCACCACTGGCAAGGCCGTTATGTTTACCGGCCTGACCTTGGCCATCGGCGTGGGCACCTGGATCTTCTCGCCCATCAAGTTCCAGGCTGACATGGGCTTTTTGCTGACCTTTATGTTCCTCTGGAACATGGTGGGTGCCCTGTGGCTGCTGCCCGCCCTGGCGCGCTTCCTGTTGCGCCCGGAGAAGATGGTGGCCAAGGCCCGGGCTGCCGAGGCCAAGTTGGCAGCCTCTCAGGCCTGTTAGGCCGCTTTCCTAAAACCCGCCGCTATGGCGGGTTTTTTGATAGTGGGCGTAAGGCTTGCCAGCGAGAGGCAAATGCTGCCGTATTAGGCACGATGATCTTTATTTTGAAAACTGGCTGGGATAAGTTCTTACCTCCAAAGGGTTAGCCAGTACTGAAATCTCCAATGGCGAAAGGGAGTATTAGATGAGGTTGAGTCTCAAGTGGGTGTCGGTTGCCGCAGCAGCGGTTCTGGAAATGTCGGTTTCCTCAGGAGTGGCCGCCCAGTCGCAAGATCCGGTTTTTGTCAGTATTGGAACCGCAAGCGTGACTGGTGTGTATTATCCGGCGGGCGGTGCGATCTGCCGTTTGGTGAATAAGTCCCGGGAGGAGTATGGAATACGCTGCTCCGTGGAGAGTACGGCCGGCTCCATTTATAACCTGCAAGCCGTGCGCTCAGGGGAGTTGGACTTCGCCATTGTCCAGTCCGACTGGCAATACTATGCCTACCGGGGCATTAACGAACATTTCGAGGACCTGGGACCGGATCAGAATCTTCGTGCCGTCTTTGCGTTACATGCCGAACCCTTTACGGTCGTGGCGCGACGGGATGCCAAGATTACCCGCTTCGAAGATTTGAAGGGCAAACGGGTCAATATTGGTAATCCGGGTTCGGGGCAGCGAGGCACCATTGAGGTCTTGATGCAGGCCATGGGCTGGGACAGGTCAGCATTCAAGCAGGCATCGGAGCTGAAGGCTTCGGAGCAGGCCCGGGCGCTTTGCGAGAACAAGATCGACGCCATGGTCTATGTCGTGGGCCACCCCAGTGGTGCGGTTAAGGAGGCCACCATTGCCTGTGACGCAGTTTTGGTTCAGGTCGACCATCCGGCGGTGGCGAAGCTGATCGAAACCCATCCTTACTACCGGCGGGTCACCATTCCCGGTGGGCTCTATGGTGGTACTGACCAGGATATCCAGACCTTTGGCGTGGGGGCGACCCTGGTGACCTCTGCTGCGGTGTCCGACGATGTGGTCTATGCCCTGGTGAAATCGGTGTTCGACAACTTCGACAGTTTCCAACGCCTGCATCCGGCCTTCAGTGGTCTGACGAAGGAAGCCATGGTCAAGGAAAGCCTGACGGCCCCGCTGCACCCGGGGGCTGCGAAATACTATCGCGAGGCAGGGCTAATCCCATAAGTAGCCCTGGTATCCAGGCTGGAGTGGTTCGCCCGGTGCGAGCTTCTCCGGCAATGGGGTTTCCATAGCATGTAAGGGATGATCGGCATGGAAATTCCCGCTGATCGTTGTTAGACTGCCTGCCTTCTTTACCCATCGTTCAAGTGATCTTTGGTACGGATCACCACTGAGTACAGGATCTTTCGTTATGCCCGCTATTACGCTTCCCGATGGCAGCCAACGCCATTATGACAATCCCATCAGTGTTGCTGGTGTCGCCGCCGACATTGGTCCAGGCCTAGCCAAGGCAGCCCTTGCCGGCAAGGTTAATGGCAAGCTGGTTGATACCTCCTATGTGATTGATCAGGATTGTGAGCTGGCGATTGTCACCGAGCGTGATCCGGATGCTCTCGAAGTAATCCGCCACTCCACGGCTCACTTGTTGGCAATGGCCACCCAGCAGCTGTTTCCCAATGCCCAGGTGACCATCGGCCCGGTGATTGACGATGGCTTCTACTATGACTTCGCCTTTGATCGCCCCTTCACGCCGGAGGATCTGGAGAAAATTGAAGCCCGCATGAAAGAGCTGGCTGCCCAGGATATCCCGGTTGAGCGTTCGGTGATGGGCCGTGACGAGGCGGTGCGTACCTTCGAACAGATGGGCGAGACCTACAAGGTCCAGATCATCGAATCCATTCCGGGTGAGGAGGAGTTGTCCTTCTACCGTCAGGGTGAGTTCCTGGATCTGTGCCGCGGGCCTCACGTGCCCAGCACGGGCAAGCTGAAGGCATTCAAGCTGACCAAGGTGGCCGGTGCCTATTGGCGGGGTGACTCCAAGAATGAAATGCTGCAGCGGATCTATGGAACCGCTTGGCTCAACAAGAAAGACCTGGACGCTTATCTCAAGCGAATTGAGGAAGCCGAGAAGCGGGATCACCGTAAGATTGCCCGTAAGCTGAACCTGTTTCACATGCAGGAAGAAGCACCGGGTATGGTGTTCTGGCACGCCGATGGCTGGACCCTGTACCAGCAAATCGAGCAATACATGC
>JAJUGC010000109.1 GCA_029268325.1 Gammaproteobacteria bacterium
AGCAACACCAGGAACCCTAATCCATCGCAAGATTCGACCTGAAGACTGGGCATTATGAATTGGCCCTGTGCACTAGAATGCCAAAGCCAGGCTGGAGAACCTGTGATCCAGTGCCGATTTCTTATGCATCCGCCCTGGAACAGGCTCTCACCGCCCCTTTACAGCAGTAACCGGCGGATATCCCCCAGAAGCTCTCCCAGTAAGGTGGTGAAACGGGCCGCATCCGCCCCGTTGATGGCCCGGTGATCGTAGGACAGAGATAAGGGCAGCATCAGTCGTGGCACAAACTGGCCGTCCTGGTAGACAGGTTTGGTCTGCGCCCGGGAAACGCCCAGAATCGCCACTTCCGGTGTGTTGACGATGGGCGTAAAGGCCGTGCCGCCAATCCCCCCCAGGCTGGAAATAGTGAAGCAGCCCCCCTGCATTTCCCCGGGCGTCAGCTTGCGGTCTCTCGCCCGGGCAGCCAAGTCCGCGGTTTCCCGAGCCAGATCCCACAGGCTCTTTTGCTCCACATCCCGGATCACCGGCACCATTAACCCAGCGGGCGTATCCACGGCCAGGCCAATGTTCAGGTACTCCTTCTGGATCACCTCCCAGGTCTGGGTGTCCAAAGACACGTTGAACTGCGGATAGCTCCGCAAGGCATAGGCGCAGGCTTTCAACAGGAACGGCAGCAGGGTCAGTTTCAGACCACGCTGCTCGCCCGCCTGCTTCTGGGCTTTGCGAAAGGCTTCCAGTTCGGTGATATCGGCCTCGTCGAACTGAGTCACATGGGGGACATTCAGCCAGCTGCGCGACATATTTTCAGCCGTGGCCCGATGGATCTTGCTCATCGGACGCCGTTCGATCTTGCCGAACTGGCTGAAATCCGGCAGTTTCACTCCTGGCAGCCCCACTCCCAAGCCGCCGCCACCGACCTGCTTCAGGCTTTCCTTAACGAACGCCTGCACGTCGTCTTTGAGAATCCGCTGCTTGGGCCCGGTCCCTTTCACCAACCCCAAGTCGACCCCGAACTCCCGGGCCAACTTACGGACCGCCGGCCCCGCATGGACCTTACGGGCCGATTGCTCCACCCTCTGCTCATCCAGGCGGGGCGCCGGTGCCTGGCTGGGCTTGGCCGGCTCGGGCTTGGGTGACGGCTTGGCAGGTTCAGGTTCGGGCTTGGCGGACTCCGCTTTAGCGGGCTGAGATGGGGGGGCTTCTTTACGAGGGGCAGCCTCTTCCAAAAGCATTCGGGCAATTGGCGTGCCCTCATCTACCGTATCATTCACCTTGACCAGGACTTCCTGCACGGTGCCGGCCGCTGGCGCAGGAATTTCCATGGTCGCCTTGTCAGACTCCAGCACAATCAGGGTACCTTCGGCCTCAACCCGGTCGCCCGGTTGCACCGCAACTTCAATAACCGTCACTCCCTTGGCTTCACCAATATCCGGAACAGTCACCACTTCTTCCCGTGCCGCTGTCTGTTCGGGTTCTGGCTCAGCTTGGGCAGGCTCCCCGGACTCGGGCGCAACTGGCGGCGCCTCCTGCTTGGCCTCAACCGACTGCCCTTTCTCTTCAGCCTCCGGAGCCTGGGACGTTTCCAGCAGGGCCACCAGGTCCCCCTGCTTCACCTTATCCCCCACGGAGACCTTGATTTCCTGGACGGTTCCCGCTGCGGGAGAAGGCAATTCCACCGTTGCCTTATCCGACTCCACCACAATCAGGGACTGCTCCTCTTCCACCGAGTCGCCCGGACTGACCGAAACCTCGATCACTTCTACTTCATCTGCCCCGCCAAGATCGGGGACACGGACTTCCTGAATACTCACGACCGTCTCCTCCTTAGCTGCGCGCCGGATCTGGCTTGTCGGCATCGATCCCATACTTGGTCAGCGCCTCGGCCACCTTGGAGCGGTCGATCTTGCCGTCTTCCGCCAAGGCATCCAGGGCAGCCACCGTCACATAGTAGCGATCCACCTCAAAGAAGGATCTCAGCTTCTGACGGGTATCGCTGCGACCGAAGCCATCGGTGCCCAGCACCCGGTACGTCCGGTTCAGGTAGGGACGGATCTGCTCCGCATACAGTCTGATGTAGTCGGTAGAGGCCACCACCGGCCCGGGCATCCCCTCCAGGCAACGGGCCACATAACTGGCCTGGGGCTTTTCATTGGGGTGTAGCATATTCCAGCGCTGGATATGCTGGCCATCCCGGGCCAGCTCGTTAAAGCTGGTCACGCTCCAGACATCCGCCACCACCCCGAAGTCTTCCTGCAGCAATTGTGCTGCCGCCCGAACCTCATTGAGAATGGTGCCACTGCCCAGCAACTGCACCCGAGGCCCTTGGCCGGAGCCCGACTCCAGCAAGTACATCCCCCGGATGATGCCCTCCTCGACCCCTTCCGGCATCGGCGGATGCTCGTAGTTCTCATTCATCAGGGTGATGTAGTAGAAAACGCTTTCGTTATCCTGGTACATCCGCTTCATGCCATTTTGGATAATCACGGCCAGCTCATAGCCAAAGGTCGGGTCATAGGCAATGCAGTTGGGAATGGTTGCCGCCAGCACCAAGCCATGCCCGTCCTGGTGTTGCAGGCCTTCCCCATTGAGGGTGGTGCGCCCGGCCGTGCCCCCCATCAAGAAGCCCCGGGCACGCATGTCACCGGCAGCCCAGGCCAGGTCACCGATCCGCTGGAAGCCGAACATGGAATAGAAGATATAAAACGGAATCAGCGGGTAGTCATTGTTGCTGTAGGATGTGGCACAGGCCATCCAGGCGGCCATGGAGCCGGCCTCGGTAATGCCTTCTTCCAGGATCTGGCCCTTCTTGTCTTCCCGGTAATACATGACCTGATCCCGGTCGTGGGGGACGTACTTCTGGCCTTCCGAGGTATAGATCCCCAACTGGCGGAACATGCCTTCCATCCCGAAGGTACGCGCCTCGTCAGGTACAATGGGCACGATGCGCTTGCCCACCTGCTTGTCCTTGGTGAGGCTCGACAAGATCCGCACAAAGGCCATGGTGGACGAGATTTCCCGGCCTTCAGAGCCTCCCAACACATTTTTGAAGACATCCAGTTCCGGAATCTGCAAGGGCTGGGACTTGGCCAGGCGGCTGGGCAGGTAACCGCCCAGGCTTTCCCGCCGCTTCTTCATATAGAGTACTTCCGGGCTGTCGGGCAGCGGCCGGTAGTAGTTGACCTGTTCCACCTGCTCATCGGTCAGGGGCACTCCGAAGCGATCCCGGAATTTCTTGAGAGCTTCGACATCCAGCTTTTTCAGGTTATGGGTGGTGTTCTGGGCCTCGCCCGCAGCCCCAAACCCGTAGCCCTTGATGGTATGGGCCAGGATCACCGTGGGCTGGCCCTTATGGTTGACCGCCGCATGGTAGGCCGCATAGACCTTGTAGGGGTCGTGGCCGCCCCGGTTGAGCTGCATGATGTCCTCGTCGCTCAGATCCTCCACCATCTTGAGCAGTTCCGGGTGCTTCCCGAAGAAGTGCTTGCGGGTATAGGCGCCCCCGTTGCTGACGTAGTTTTGCATCTCGCCGTCGACGGTTTCGTCCATCACCTGCTGCATGATGCCGTTGACATCCTTCTCGAACAGGGTGTCCCACAGGCGTCCCCACACCACCTTGATCACATTCCAGCCAGCCCCCCGGAAAATCCCTTCCAGCTCCTCGATAATACGGCCATTCCCCCGTACCGGCCCGTCCAGCCGTTGCAGGTTACAGTTCACCACGAAGATCAGGTTGTCGAGCTTCTCCCGGCCCGCCTTGGAAATGGCGCCCAGGGTTTCCGGCTCATCACACTCGCCGTCCCCCACAAAGCACCAAACCTTGCGATCCCCCTGGGAGGTCAGCTCCCGGTTTTCCAGATACTTCATCACATGGGCCTGGTAGATGGCCTGGATCGGCCCAAGCCCCATGGACACGGTGGGGAATTGCCAGTATTCCGGCATCAGCCAGGGGTGGGGATAGGAAGATAGCCCGTTGCCATCCACCTCGCGCCGGTAGTTGTCCAGCTGCTCCTCGGTCAGCCGTCCTTCCAGGAAGGAGCGGGCATAGATTCCCGGAGAAGAGTGTCCCTGGAAATAGATCAGGTCCGCATTCTGCTTTTCAGTGCCCGCCCGGAAAAAGTAGTTGAACCCCACGTCGTACAGGGTGGCGATCGACGAGAAGGTGGAAAGATGCCCACCCAGATCATCGCCGGTCTTGTTGGCCCGTACCACCATGGCAATGGCATTCCAGCGGATCAGGGAACGGATACGCCGCTCCATGAACAGGTCGCCGGGCATGCGGGCTTCTTGGATAGCTGGGATCGTATTGCGGTGCGGCGTTGTGATGGAATAGGGAAGCTGAGTCCCTTCTCGGGTTGCGCGTTCGGCAAGTCGGGAGAGCAGGTAACTGGCCCTTTCGGGTCCTTCGTGTTCCAGAACCGATTCCAGGGCTTCTAGCCATTCCTGGGTTTCAACGGGATCAACATCTTCCAGCATGGATCACTCCAGTGAGTTCTCATCGATGAACGATTACGAATGACCACGCTGCCGTTGCTTATCAATGATTCAGATGTTGTAGCTACCTATAGCGTGGCGTTCGACGATACGTGGAACAGGCACCCTCACAGCCCATTCCAATAGAGTCTGGACCGGCAGATCCAGCCCCCTAGTGAAATAGACTCCAAGGGCCCATGCGAACGACTCCCTTAAATGTACTGTAGAATGCATCCTGGCCGTTATCAAATAAGAGCCTTTGGAGATCACGGGTTTACGGCTCCATGCCCTGATACTAACCCGAGAGACAGCATCCGTTGCTACCGCTTTACATGGCCTGTTCCAAGGCCTTTGGCATCCTTGGCCAAGGAGGAATTCGAAAAGGCGAGGGGTGGCGGACGAAGGCACAATACCAACGTCCGCCTTCTGTGCTTTTATAGGTTCAGGGACGGGCTGCCGGATCAGGCAGCGGCGTCGGAGGCGGCTTCGATCTGCTTGATCACATCTCTGACCGTCACAATGTTTTCAGCCACATCATCGGGAATTTCCACGTCGAACTCTTCTTCGATCGCCATGATCAATTCCACGTTATCCAGGGAGTCGGCTCCCAGGTCAGCAATCAGTTGGGAGTTCAGTTGAACTTTCTCTTTCTCAACACCCAGTTGCTCACTGATTACTTTGATAACGCGCTGTTCGATATCGGACATTTTAATACTCCTAATTTAACGTTGTATGACAAGAATCAACTGCGGGACTAAACAGCCACCGCGACTTTCACTACAGGTTTGACGATAAATAACAGGTCTCCCTGATTCACGTGTTGCCCGTCCATTCCCTTGATATGCACCACCTGATACTGCTGGTTGGCCGGATACAGCTCGCGGCCGTTACGGTTAAAGCTGGAGAGACTCAGCGGCTGGAACAGTTTCATCACCTCCAGCAGGCACAAGGTCTGGTCAGCCGTGATGATGTCGCCCACCTTCACATAGTCCGGTTGGGACGGGGACGCCGCTCGATACAGAATGCTGGACGAGGGTGCCAGCACCTTGAGCTCGTCGGTTCCTTCCACCTGGATCGATAATCCGCCAGCCTTCGCCTCTGTTTTTGCCGTCTGGCCATCAAACAGCTCGCGCTTGCGCTGACCGAAACTCTTCAGGTAGGCCGTGTCGAAGTCCCCTTGGACAAAGGGTTCGTCTGACAAAATCGCCACCAGCAACGGGATATTGGTATCAATCCCTTCAACCTGGACCTCCTCCAGGAACTCCCGCAGCTTGCGGATCGCATCGGTACGGTCCTCACCATAGGCAATGATCTGGGCAATCAGGTTGTCGTAGAACGGCGAGACCGACTTGCCTTCCCCCACTGCCAGGATCTGGGTAATCCCCTCCCGCTCCGGGAATTCGCAGCGGGTGACCTGCCCTGGGGTCGGCGCCACCTGCAAGCGGCCCTCCCGATCCACCGAGACACGCTCGGCATTGATCCGGGCTTCAATGGCATAGCCCCTCTGGGTGGCCTGCAGGTGATCGATGGACTTGCCCATGGCAATCCGGAACTGCTCGCGCACGATATCCACACCACTGACCAGCTCCGTGACCGGGTGCTCCACCTGCAGACGGGTGTTCATTTCCATGAAGTACAGCTGCTGGTGATCCAGGTCGAAGATAAACTCCACCGTACCGGCACCCACGTAGTCACAGGCGTCCGCCAGCTTGGCGGCTGATACCCGGGCGACCCGTTCCTGTTCTGCCGGCAGCAGGGTGGAGCCGGACTCCTCCAGGATCTTCTGTTTGTTGCGCTGTACGCTGCAGTCCCGGATGCCCAGGATCTGGGTGCAGCCAAACTTGTCCCGCAGTACCTGCACCTCAATGTGGCGGAAACGGGTGACCAGACGCTCCAGATAGATTTCATCCCGTCCGAAGCTGTTCCGCCCTTCCGCCTGGATGCGCAGGAATGACTCTTCCAGATCCTCTCGGCGCAGCACTTCCAGAATGCCCTTGCCCCCCCCGCCATGGGCCGCTTTCAGAATTACCGGATAACCGATCCGGTCCGCTACCGCATGGGCATGTTCCACATCCCGCAACACGCCATGGCTGCCGGGCACCACCGGCACACCAGCGGCCATGGCGGTATGAATGGCCTGGGCCTTGTCACCCATGGAACTCATACTGGCTGGCGCAGGGCCGATAAAGGCCAGATCCTGGGCCAGGCAGTCCTGGGCAAAACGGTGGTTTTCCGACAGGAAACCAATGCCCGGATGCAGGGCTTCGGCGCCGGTAATCTCGGCAATCCGCAGCACACTGTCGCCATTGAGATAGCTCTCTTCGGAGGTATAGCCTCCCAGGCACACCAGCTGGTCGTTCTCCCCCAGGCTTTCCGCTGCCACCGAATCCATGTCCGGGTCGGACTGCACCAGAACCACTTTCAAATCCATAGCCTGGGCTTCGCGGATCAGTTTCACCGCGGTACAACCACGGGCATGCACCAGCACTTTCTCGAACGGACGGAAATTGAGGGGCAGCAACTCCGCCTCGTCCTCTGCGGTTACGTCCGTCCACTGCACACGTCCCTG
>JAJUGC010000110.1 GCA_029268325.1 Gammaproteobacteria bacterium
CCCGAAGCTTCCCAGTTGGTGCTGCAGGCGGGCTCCATGGGGCAGGGTGGTGAGGTTTTCGTGCTGGATATGGGGGAACAGGTCCGCATTGATGACTTGGCCCGTAAGATGATCCGTCTGATGGGCTATGAGGTGCGGGATGAGCAAAACCCGGATGGTGACATTGAAATCGCCTATACTGGCTTGCGGCCTGGTGAGAAGCTTTATGAAGAACTCTTGATTGGCGATAATCCAGAGCCCACCAGTCACCCCCGTATCATGAAGGCGCGAGAGATCAAGCTGACCTGGCCGGAGATCGAGGCGATGTTGCAGGCTTTGGATAATGCGTGCAAAGACTTCGACTGCGGGCAGGTGCACGAGATTATTTTGAAGGCCCCCACAGGTTATCAGCCCACTCACGAAGTGAAGGATCTGGTGTGGTGTCAGGCAGCGGAGCAGGTGGCGCAGAAAATTGCCGCAGCGAGCCAAGGGGCGGATAATCTGGTGGTGCTGGACCCTCGCATGAAGGCATCGCGCGAAAAGTAGCTGTTCCTGAAGGAATATGATGCAGCTCTCATAAATATGGGAGCCGCGTCATTTCTTGCATGTCCTGTTTGACCCTTCCCCCTTCGTCTTGAAATAATCCCGCAGGTTTGGTCCATGGGGCTCTCCATGGACGACAAAAATGAGTAAGTGTATACAACGAGTATGGCTAGAGCGGCGTCGTAACGGGCCGCCTGCGCCGAAACGGGCTCTAGGAGTAGGTAACAGAGCCCGCTACTTCAACACCCATTCAGGCAAGACCAGGGAAGGGTGCAGGGGTAGCCACTCAGTTGAAAGGGACACAAGCTCGAACCTGTTGCGCCTGCTGGAAGAGTTGGTATGCAGGAGCATGGTTCTGGGTCTTGCTTGAAAGGGATTATTTGGAAGCATGGCTAAGATGTTAAAAGTGAATCAGCTACCTCCGATGAAAGATCAGCATCAGCTGTATTATCCGGAGCGCCCGCAAGACGAGATCGACCTGGTCGACCTGCTGCGAAGCCTTTGGGCGAGCCGTCTTCTGATCGCTGGAGCGGTGCTGGTTGCTTTGCTGTCAGCACTCGCCTACGTTTATGTGACTCCTGCCGTTTATCGGTCCTCAGCTGTTTATACGCCCCCTGCCATGCAGCAGGTGCGGACGATGGTTTCCTGGGAGCTGGAAAACTATCCAGTGACCCCGGAAATGCTGTTCGACGAGTTCAAGGCCAAGCTCAGTTCCGACCAGGTGCGGATGGAGTTCTTTGAGCAACAGGTGTTGGGGCCTGAACAGCGGACGGATCTGGCTGACGGCGCCGTCATTCAGGAATATCGGAAGTTCTTGCGCCGCCTGGATGTAAAGCCATCCGGCCCCAAGGATGCGCAGTTGTCCGTTACTGTGAGTGTTGATGATGGTGACCCCATGGTGGCGGCCGAGAACCTGCGCAACTTTGTTGCACTGGCGAACCAGGCGGCCTTGCAGGCTTTGAAGGACAACTTTGAGTCCGTGCGTGCCAGCAAGATGGCCGAGTTAAAGAGCAAGATGGATGCCCTGAAGTTTGAAGCGCAACGCCATCGGGAAATGCGCCTGCAGGAATTGGAAGAGGCACTGGCGGTGGCTCAGTCCTTGGGCCTGGAAGAAAGCCGTGTGATGAGCCCCGCCTATGGTGCAGCCGAACTGCCAAAGGGTGAAGGGATGGCGGCCCGTTTGATTGACCCGCCTCTGTACTGGCAGGGAGCCAAAGAGCTGAAGGCCCAGATTGCGGCCATCAAGTCGGCAAACTATGTCCTGTACACAGCAGAAGAGTTGCCAAGGCTGGAGAGCCAATATCGCCATGTGCGGACTGCCCATGTTTCCACGGATGGGGGCCTGGCCTATACCGAACAACAAGCCCCCCTGCCGGACTTCGATCCGGTGAAGCCTAGACGGGCACTGGTGATTGCCTTGGCCCTGGTGGCCGGGTTTATGGTGGGGGTGATGGTTGCGTTGATTCGTGGGGCATTTACTCGGCGTGCACCTCAAGGAGACTCAGCCTAGTGAGTCCCGGCCAAGCAAGTACCTATTAAATGGCTTTTAGTCAAAAGGATTTTGGCATGTTGATTCCAGTGGTTCTCTCCGGCGGTTCCGGCACTCGTCTGTGGCCCTTGTCCCGTGAGGCCTATCCCAAACAGTTCTTAAACCTGATTTCCTGTAACAGCCTGTTGGGGGAAACCTTCAACAGGCTAAAGGCTCTGGGGCAGAAAGCGGGCCCGATTGTGGTCTCTAACGAAGAGCACCGCTTTATCGTGGCGGCTACATTGCAGCAATGTTTTGCAAACTCTCAGCCAGGCACGAGTAAGCCAGCCGGTGAGATCCTACTGGAACCGGTAGGGCGGAATACTGCACCGGCCATTGCCCTGGCCGCCTTGCAGGCCCTGTCGAAAGAGACTGAAGCGGTGCTGCTGGTGCTGCCGTCGGACCACGTGGTGCAAAATGTGGCGGCCTTTGCCAAGGCGGTGGAGGCCGGCTTTCGGGCAGCCATGGAAGGGCAGATGGTCACCTTTGGCATCCTGCCGGATGCACCCCAAACCGGATATGGCTATATCAAGGTCGCGGATGCCTTCGGTGAGTGGGCGAACGGACAGGAACAGCCTGAGCTGGTGGCACAGGATGACTGGGCTCGGGTTGAGGAGTTTGTGGAAAAGCCGGACTTGGAAACCGCACGGGCCTATGTGGAATCCGGCCATTATTTGTGGAACAGCGGCATGTTTATGTTCCGTGCCGATCGCTACCTGGAAGAGCTGGAAAAGTTCCGTCCGGATATCCTGGAAGTCTGCCGGTCCGCCTATGCCCATAAAACCCAGGATCTGGATTTTATCCGGGTCGACAAAGAGATCTTCTCGGAATGCCCATCCGATTCCATTGACTATGCGGTCATGGAGAAAACTGACGCTGCCGTAGTGGTGCCTCTGGACGCGGGTTGGAGTGATGTGGGCTCCTGGTCGGCCCTGTGGGAAATCCAGGAGCAGGATGCCCAAGGTAATGTGTGCAAAGGGGATGTGATTACCGAAGATGTCTCCGGTTGCTATCTTCATGCCGACAGCCGACTCGTGGCAGTGCTGGGGGTGCGGGACTGCGTGGTGGTGGAAACTGACGATGTGGTGCTGGTGGCAGACAAAGACCGGGTGCAGGATGTGAAAAAGCTGGTGGCTCGGGTGAAAGAGCAAGACCGCCCGGAGCATCGCTTCCATAAGAAAGTCCACCGGCCTTGGGGCACCTATGAAGGCATTGCCATGTGCGAGCGGTTCCAGGTCAAGCGCATTATGGTCAAGCCCGGCGGTCGTCTGTCGTTGCAAAAGCATCACCATCGCGCCGAGCATTGGGTAGTGGTGAAGGGAACGGCAAAAGTGACCCGCGGGGCGGAGGAAATCCTGCTAACGGAAGACCAGTCGACTTATATTCCCCTGGGCGTGATCCATCGCCTGGAAAACCCCGGTGTGATTCCCCTGGAACTAATTGAGGTCCAGACGGGAGCCTATCTCGGCGAGGACGATATCGTCCGCTACGAAGATACCTACGGCCGTTCGTGAGTGTAAAATCCTCCTCTCCCAACTGGGGAGAGGGGTTAGGGGAGAGGGCTCGAACCCTCAGACTGCGCAAAAGCTATCAGCCAAGGCAGGAGTACTTTCCCCCTTTCGTAAAGGGGGGCTAGGGGGGATTTCTGCAGAGCACCCGGATGCACCATGCACTGGCTCTACTGAATGTTGCGAGATGTTGGCTGCATGGGAATATGCATTTTCTGAGTTTGCACCCAGCAGACAGCTAGGTTAGAATCCGGCCAGACTTTGTGTAACTGATTAAATGGATTGCCCCAAAACTACATGGATTGTAGAGAACAGGATGTTCTCGGAGATTAAAGGGAGCTTGTATGTATCTGCTGTTTCCGCCACTTTTGTCTTCTGACACCCTCTTTTCCTCTCCCCTTTGCGCGCAGTTAGTCTAATACGGCCTGTTCTGTCGTAGACAGTTGGTTGTGCAGGATGTAGTGCGGGCTGTAGAGAGCAAGATATGGTGTTAGCCTCCAATTCACTGACGCAAGATCTCTTGGCTCTGGACTCCTTGGAGCAGGATCTGTTGCGGCCGATCAGCCAGAAGCAGCCTGCGGGGGCTTCGGTGCGCTTGGAAGCCTCCTTTGAGGAGCTGGACCGGCTGGTGAAGCAGGTAGACTCCCTGACGGCAACAGCAAGCCCTGACTGGCCGCAGATGGCTCGTCAGGCCCATGCCATTCTGAGTAATGAATCCAAGGATTTGCTGGTGGCTGTCTACTGGTGCCTGTCCTTGGCACAGTGGCGAGGGGGCACTGGTCTAGCCGCAGGCTTACAGGGGCTGGTCAAGCTGCTAGGGCTGTATTGGGACAGCTTGTACCCGGAGAAGCGCCGTGTCCGGGCTCGGGTGGCAGCTTTGGAATGGCTGGTTGAGCGTTTGACGTTCTGGCTGGAAGGCCAAAATTTCGTCTCCCAGGATCGGGAATCTCTCAAAGATGCTAGCCAAGCGTTGGCCGATTTGCAGGCGTTTTGTGGAGAACACCTGGCCGGGCAGGAGCCTGAATTTTCGCCCCTGACCCGAGCCCTGCGGCAACAGGAAAGCCGTCTGGCCCAAACGGAAAGCGCTCAACCCCAGCAGCCGGTATCTCTGGTGCAGAGCCAGCCTTCGGCTCAGGAATCTTCTCCCGCATCAGTAGAACAAGCCTCTGGGGCAGCGGTGTCAGCCCAGGCGACGCCGTCAGCTCAGGAAAAAGCAGCTCCTACCGTTGTGTCTTCTGCTTCTGCGCCATCAGCTCCTTCCTTGAATACGCCCGTGCCGGCTCCGAATCAGCCCTTAGTGGATGATCGCAGCCTGCGGGACTATTTGCGCCAAGTGCAACTGTCCAGCCGTAGTTTGGGGGAGGCCATGTTGCGCCAGAATGTACGGGATCCCCGGCCCTACGAAATCAACCGCACCATGACTTGGGCGGCGATTACCCAATTGCCCGAGGCAAAAGAGGGCGTGACCGCTTTGAAGTCGGTGCCGTTGGAGCGGCGCCAACTGTTTCAAAACCTGCAGGAGCAGGGGCGCCATGAGGCCTTGATTCTGGAGTTGGAGAAAAGCTTCACCAACGCACCTTTTTGGCTGGATTGCCATTATCAAGTCTGTGAGGCCCTGGCTGTCCTGGAGGCGGAAGAGGCCCAGCGCGCGGTTGAGAATCTGGTTGCCAACTTTATCGCCCGCTTTCCCCAACTGGTGCAGTTTGCTTTTGCTGATGGGGTTCCTTTCGCCTCCGATGAAACCCGGCAGTGGATCGAATCCCTTCGCACAGGCAATGGCCTGGCGCAAGAGGCCTCAAGCTTTGCCCGAACTGGTTTCAGCAGTGAACCCTATTGGCGAGAGGGAGCAGGGCAGGCTCAGAAGGGCGGTCCAGATGCCAAAGCCAATTCCACTGAAACAAGCTCCGATGAAGTTTGGGCCCAGGCGACTCAATTAGCCCGCAAGAAAGCTCTGCCCAAGGCCCTTGCCCTGTTGCAGGATCATTACCGTCAGGCCGCTACCGAAGCCCAGCGCTTTCATCGGCAACTGCGGCTGGCCGAGTTTTGTGTGCAACATAAAGTGCCGGAATTGGCCCGGGCTCTGCTGGAAGACCTCGACCGTCGCTTGCAGGAGTTCTCACTGTTTGAGTGGGAGCCGGAGTTAAGTGCGCGGGTGATGCACTTATTACTGCAAACCGCAGAGAAAGCCAAAGCAGGCACGCCGGGCCATGAGCGCCAGGCATCCTATTTCAATCGGCTGTGTCTGATCGATGCAGCTAAAGCCCTCGAGTTTCGAAGTTAGCATTCTTAAAAGGAGAAATCTCTATGTCCAAGGACGGTTCCGTCGCACCACGCGAGCGCATCAATATTCAATACAAGTCGGAAAAAGGCGGTCCGGCGGAGTCGGTGGAACTCCCGTTCAAGGTGCTGGTTACCGGCGACTTCACCCTGCGCCAGGACGACCGGATGGTGGAAGAGCGCAAGCCTATCAGCGTGGACAAGAACAACTTCAACGAAGTACTGCGCAACCAGAATGTCACCCTGGATATGACCGTGGCCGATCGTCTAAGTGATGAGCCCGATGCTGAGCGAAGCCTGTCACTGTCCTTTACCAGCATGAAGGACTTCGAACCCGAGCAGATTGCCCGCCAGGTGCCAGAGCTTAACGAGCTGCTCAAGCTACGTGAGGCTTTGGTCGCGCTCAAGGGGCCCCTGGGCAACGTACCGGCATTCCGCAAGCGCATTGAGCAGGCGTTGCAGGATGAAGAGTTGAAGAAGCAGATCCTGCAAGAGCTGGACCTGAACGAAGAATAATTGGTCTGGGCCGAGTACCACTTGATCTGGCCGCAGAAGAATAGAGACGGGCGCCGCAACCGTTGCGGTGCCCTGACAGGTTGAAGGGAATTGACGATGTCAAACTACGAAAAAATGCTAGCGACTGGCAGCAAGGCTGCCGAGCTGTCGGATGACTCCCTGCTGGCGCAGATTGTCCAGCAGAGCCGAATGACGCCCCGTGACGAAGGCTTTGATGTAGCCAAGCGTGGGGTGGGTGCTTTCATTGCTGAGCTACTCAAGCCGGACAATGCCGAAGAGCGGGTGAACAAGAACCTGGTGGATCGCATGATCGCCGAGCTCGACCGCAAGCTTAGCGAGCAGATCGACGAGATTCTGCACCATGCGGAGTTCCAGAAGCTGGAGTCTGCCTGGCGTGGCTTGAAGCTGCTGGTTGACCGCACCGACTTCACCCAGAACATCAAGATCGAAATGGTGAACCTGTCCAAGGAGGATCTGTACGACGACTTCGAGGACGCACCGGATGTGACCAAGTCTGGCTTGTACAAGCTGGTTTATTCTGCGGAGTACGGCCAGTTTGGTGGTGAGCCCATTGGTACCATCATCGGCAACTACGACTTCGGCCCCAACGCCGTGGATATGCGTCTGTTGCAGAACTGTGCGGCCGTGGCGGCTATGTCCCA
>JAJUGC010000111.1 GCA_029268325.1 Gammaproteobacteria bacterium
CCGATAGGTAACTATCCCATAACCCAAAAGGCGACTTTCGACCCGGATGAGGCCCGTACCAAAGCCGCTGCTTCTGTTATGGGTAATTACTAAACACAGAACCGGATTTTTGCAGGGGCCTCAGGCCATTCCCGCAAAACCAGGTTCTTACGCTACTCCCTCTGTCCCCTGTACCTGAGAGTTTACACAGTCCTCTGACTGCTTTGCCCCTTCGGTGGGCCGCTCTCGACGGCCTCTCTCCAGATAGCGTATCTATTGATTGTGAACGCAGTGCCTGTGCCTGAGCGATTATGGGAGTTTGCGCCTTCGGCGGAGGATGGTTCCTCACTCTCCTGCGTTGGGGCGCATTATAAGCCCAACAGGGCTTGCTGTCTGCCCCCAATACCAGACTAAAGCTTCCCTTGATCCAGCAACGCCTGCTGCTTGGCCAGCCACTGCTGCCCGCGCCCTGAAGCCAGGCCGTCCGCATAGCGGGTGGTTTCCGGCAAACGGTATTTAGTGGTACAGGCCATCACATAATCCAGTGCGGTAGCCAGGCTAATGCGATGGCCCAGAGAGATGTAGAGGGGTTTGACTCCCTCCCGGGTGCGCAAGACCGCCCCAATCTGCTCGCCTTTGTCCATTAGCGCTGTCCATTCTCCTCGCTTCTCGGGAACTGGGCCGTGGGTGCCGGTCAACCGGCTTTTTCCAACCCCGATGGTGGGCTTTCCGGTCAGCAGGCCAATATGGGAGGCAATGCCCAGCCGTCTCGGGTGAGCGATTCCCATTCCATCGCACAACAGCAGGTCAGGCTCCACCTTCAGCATGTCCAGCGCCCGTAGGATAACCGGGCATTCCCGGAAGGAAAGCAGCCCCGGAACATAAGGAAAGTTCACCGGAGCCCTGGCAATGGCATAGTCCAGCAACTGCAGATCCGGGAACCCCAGCACGGCAATGGCAGCCCGTGCCGTGTCGTCACTTTCAAATCCCACGTCAACCCCCGCCACCGTTGTCACCTGCCCCAGCTCATCCTGGCGAACAACCTGTACAGCCAACTCCTTTTGCATGGCAATGGCCTCGGCTACCGACAAATTGGCCCATTGCTCTACCAGGTCCTGCTCCATGGGAATCAATGCTCCCGATCCAGACCGGTTTTCTGCAAAAACTGCCGGGCCTCATCCAGCTCTGGAGACTCCATCCCCGCATGTTCCAGCGCCAAAGCTTGCCGGTACCATTCAGCGGCCTTGCGTTGGTCTGCCAACCGGCCCCGGCCATCCACATGGATACGAGCCAGGAGGATAAACGCCATAAACTCGTTACGGCCTGCCGCCTGTTCATACAGCCGGATGGCTTCATCCATATCCTGCTCCACTCCCAGCCCTTGCTCGTACATGGCTCCCAGGTTCACGATGGCACGGGGCGCCCCCTGGTCTGCCGCACTAGACAGCCAGCGGAGGGCCAGCGGATAACTGCGCTCCACCCCAATTCCGTCCAGATAAAACATGCCCAACAGGGTTTGGGCACCAACATTCCCCTGCTCCGCCGCCACCATCAACCGCTCGATATCCATTGCACTACCTACCTATTAGCCCATCACCTATCTGTGTGCAGGAATACTCTGTTTGGTCGTCCGTTTCAATCATTGCCTTCAAACCCATGGCGAATGCTGACAATGGGCCCACAAAATCAATGCCTAATGGACTGATTCCTTAGACGTGGTTACAGGCGAACAATAGTATTTGTCTCGTATGGATCGGTATTTCGGGATCAAGGAAGGAGATCTCATGAACCACAATAAAACCATTCTCTGTGCAAGCGCTTTGGTTCTCCTCTACGGACTTGCGGCCTGTAGTGGCGGAGGTTCCTCCTCTGACGGATCCAAACCTGGTCCTGCCAACCTCCAAGGCCAGGTGGCCCATGGTGTGGCCTCTGACGCCATTGTCCGGGCTGTGCGGGCCGATACCGGCGAAGAACTCGCCACCACCCGTACAGACGCAGACGGCACCTACCAATTAACCTTGGACTATACCGGGCCTGTTCTTCTAACAGCGGAAACCGACGAGAGCACCCTCCTGCGTTGCGATTCCCTGTTACCGGAAGGTTGCGGAACCTTTCCCCCATCCAGTGCAGGAGACCTGAACCAAAATGGCCTGATTGACCATGGCGAAACCTATCAGCCCGGGCCAGGATACTTCCAGTTGCAGAGCTTTGTTCCCGCCGAACAACTCGGACAAAAGACGCCGATCGCCATCAGCCCCCTGACTCATGCCACCTGGGCCCTGGCCCAACGATCAGGCACTCCCTCCACGACTGACTTCAGGCGGGCCCAAAGCCAGGTCAACAGCCTGTTTGGGATGGAAGGTGACCACAGCCATGGAACAGTTGGCTCCCGTTCATCGACTCAAACCATCGAAGACCGGAACAGGATTGCCCATAGCGCGGTTGTAACTGCGCTGAACTCCTGGGCTTTCCAACAGCCGGAAGGGTACCAGCAGGCTGTGGAGCACTTTACCGAAACTCTCACCAACAACCAGTTGCCGGGCCACCTTCCGGGCCAACATCAACTCAGCCTCAGTGGAATCATGAAACTGGCGGAAACCGCCATACAACGTGCGACCCCAGAACATTCCGGCTGGCCCATTTCCGATCTAATTGCCCGCTTCGGAATTCTCCAGCACATTGGTGCCGGCCATGGCAAAAATCCGGTTCCCCTACCCACCCCTGACCGGGATTATCCAGGCCCGTTCCTGGATCCGCTGGCCAAAGGCAAGCGCCTGATTTCCGACTTGCGCTCCTGGGCCTATAGCCTGATGGAAGAACTGGACGCCGACAACGACAAGTACTCCGCCCGTTTAGTGGACCTGGAGCAACTTGCCAACGCCCTGGAAAAACAACACCCTTTACTGAAGGATGCCTACCGCCTGTTTGGGATGCCGTCCAACCGGGTCTTCGAACGCATTTGGAACGACCTCTACCCCTGCCTGGCCGCCAGCACCCTGGCCTTGCAGGCCAGTGAAATCGTTCACCAGCCCGCCCTCTGCCCGACCCTGGATCTTTCCGGCGACCTGGTGGAATTGCAGGGCCAACTACTTAACAAAAATGGCCTGGTCATCAGCGACATCAGCACGCTTAGAATTGAGAAGGTCAACGCCGACAACTCGGGCGAGACGGAGTTTCAATTCTCCGGAAAGCTTTTGGATCACAACACGGGCGTCAGCCTGACCATTGCCTCTGCCCGCTGGCACTATCGTCTCAAGCCCGGCCAGGCCCAGCTTTCAGACGACTGGCACACAGCCCAAAGCCAGCTCCACACCTCCAGCCTGGAAAGCACCATTGTCCTGTCAGACGAGCAGCAGACCCAATATGAAGGCAGCTGGCACCTGCTCCTGGACTCCGGCAGCGATACGCCTTCCGCCCAGACAATCGCCGACGGTGTATTCCGCTCTCACCATGGCTCCCTGAGGGGAGTGTTCAGCAGCGAGTTGGAGCAATACTCCAAAACCGGAAAGCACAAGAATGATATCCGTAAGGGCAGCCTGGCCTTCCAGGGGACGCTGCACAGCACGACTGGCGACCTCATGACTGGCACCCTCCAGGTGGAAAGCGATGACACCGACGATCTCGATGACGTCCGCCCACTGAACTTCAGTTTCGAGGGCCGGCTCGAAAGCCTGGCCGGCAGTACCTTCGAAGGCAGCCTCCAGCTCATGTCTGATACGCCCCACTATGGAGAGCCTGCCAACCTGTCAGACTGGTTTGGGTGGTGGCATGCAGACCAGCTTGGAAAGTCGGTCACCGCCGGCCTGAAGCTCCTGGACTTCACTGGCAAGGTTACCACCGCCACCGATGAGTACCTGCTGTTGCGGGCCTATCTCAACATCCATAACCCGGGCAACCTGACCAGCACAGAAGCCATACGGGAGTGGAACCTTGATACCTGGGGCGATATGCTCAACGGTACCCCCGAACAGTTTTCCCGCTTCTCCGCCACTTTGCTGTTTGAGGAAGGTATCCCGGGCCGGGAGAGTAGCTGGGTGTCAGTCTCCCTGGATCGTACCGGCTACCGGGAAGCCTCGGCGGAGCTGCGGTTAAGCTCCAACCTGGCCAGCGATTGGCGCTCCATGACCCTGCGCTACGATTACTCAGGTGGCACTGACCTACAAAGTCCTACCCAGCTTTTCAGCTTGATTAACCAAAATGGCGCGAAGTTGAAAATGGATGTGGCCTGTGAAGCCTCAAGTGACCGTCCCTTACGCAACTGCAAGAACCCGCTGAAGAACATCAAAGGGACTCTGTTGGCAGAAGGTAAAAACGTCGGTTCCCTGCAAATGCTGGACAACCGCTTGCTCAAGGTGACCTACAGCGACGGCCAATTCGAAACCCTACAATAACAACCGGCCGAGCCGACCGACCCACCTACACCTGGCCATAATAATATGAAGAGTGTTCAGCCACAGGCAGCGGCGCAAGGATCAGCGCCGCTGTACCCTCGGCTTTATTTGTTTAACAGACTCCCCCCCTTTAACCCGCTGCGGGCTTTCTGTTTGGCTCTGGGGTTATTGCCGGTCTTCGCCCAGAGCGCAGACTATGGGGTCTACACCAAGCTGGACACCATCACTTTCAGTGAAATCGCCCCCATTGACCAGATCATCGACAATGAGCCCATCGACTTCACCAATGGCGAGCTGGCCTTCACCTACAACCGATTTGAACTGGGATTTCGCTGGAAGAATTGGCGAATCGGCTACCTGGCCCGCTACGACTACCGGTTGGAGTTCAGTGAAGATACGGCCCGCTTTTACTATGAAGAAGAAGGAGCTGGACAGCGCCCTAATACTCCCCGCAACTATGACGTGTACCTTGACGTCATGCATCAGCGCAGCCAGGGGTTCGCCGTCCACTACGACTGGCAGATACGAGACAACCTGAACGTCACACCGTCGGTCTCCCTGCTTTTTGCCAACGGCCTGCTGGACGGCAAGATAGAAGGCGAGGCGCAGTTTTTCGGCAACGATATCTATAGCGGTCGGCTCGACTTGGACTATCGGTATGATGAAGACTTCATCTTTGAACGGAACCTGGGTGGGGACAAGATCCGGGGGACGGGCTACACCTTCGATATTGCCGTGGACTGGCGCCCCAGCCATCACTGGCGCTTCCACCTCCAGACCTACGACTTGATCTCCTATATCCATTGGCGGGATGCTCCCCGCACTGTGGCCACGGCAGATGCGGAGCCGGAAGTCACGGAAGATCCGTTTGAGCGCTACAAGGAAGCGTCTGTGCGAGGCAAGGAAACCAGCAGTTCCTTTCGCCAGCGGATTACCCCCAGAGCCCTGCTAGGCGGCAGTTTCCACTACCGTAACTTCAGCGTTCCCCTGGAGCTGTATCTGGAGCCGGACCGGGTCTTTGTCTTCCCGTCCCTTGCCTATTCCATCGGTCGCTGGGAGCTGGCTCTCCTTGCGGAACCCAGGGTGGATGCATTTGGCCTGCGAATTGGCCATCCCTGGCTGTCATTTGTCTTTATGGCCGACCGGCTGGATTATGAAAAGGCCAAGTTCTTTTCCTTCGGCCTGAACCTGCGGGTCCCCCTATTCTGATCCTCAAGCAAAAGGCGGGGTTCCCAGTGTGGAACCGGCAAACCCGGATCCAAGGCAGCGCTTATTTCTGCCGTGCCCCTTTTTCCCTCAAATATGCTTTCAGCATCAACTTGAGCTCCTGCAGCATCATTGCCGCTTTGGGCTCATCCATGTTCATGGCCAGGCGCAGGGTACCACTACAGATCCGGGGCAACATTACACAGATCAGCCACAAGCGATCCTGATCCATTCTGGGAAACACTTCCCGGGCCTTTTCCGAAATATCCTGCGCATTATCATAAAGCTGACCCAGATCCAGCTCCTGCAACTCGGGCATAGCCTCCACACCAGACCAAATCTCCTTATAGCCCGGCTCTTCCCGATAGAAGCGCGCATAGGTATCAATTAGCTGGTCAAAGCCATGCTCCAGGTCGAAGTCCTGCACAAAGCTCTTCATTTGCTTGTCCAGCTTCTCGATATGCTGCTCGGCGATTGCCTTGACGATAGCCGACTTGTTGGGAAAATAACGATATAAAGAAGCCAAAGAGATGCCCGCTCGCCGGGCGATTTCCGAGGTTTTGGCGCCCTCCACTCCTACTTCGCTGATGACCTCCGCGGCAACGGAAAGAATCAAGTTCACCCGGTCCTTACTACGTTCCTGAACCGGAGTCCGGCGTTGCTCAATCACAACCCCTGATCGACTCTCTGTTCGCTTTGTCATACCTGATACCACCTCATACCAGACCATAGACAGCACCGGCACATGACGAGATGTCACGATGACCGCACCACCAATGTGTGACACAGTTCAAACTTTCGTCACTCTGGAATCATGCTGAGGTTAAGATAGACAGAATTCAATCTCGCCTTTGCCGCAAAGCCCTTCTGGAGCCGGCCTTTTACTCTGTTTGGGGAGGGATCGAATAGCTTCCGGTAACGTGCGCGACCAAGTCTGGGCTGCCCTCAGAGGTGAGCCTCACCTCACAGAAAGCAAGTCTCTTACCAAGTTTTAATAGTATCGCTTCCGCGACAAGATCCACCGGTTGTGGCTTCTGGATAAAGTTAATGTTGAGATTGCTGGTGACCGCCATTTCCACCCGTCCCCGCGCTGCAAGGATCACCGCATACATGGCCGCATCCGCCAGGGCCATCATGGTCGGGCCCGACAAGGTGCCGCCGGGACGAACCAGACGGGACGAAAACGGCACCCGGGCAACAGCCCGCTCGGCACTCACCTCATCCACCCGAAAGTCGATATCCTCCGCCATGGGAACCCCTTCCCGGATGATGGCTTGTATTTCTTTTGCGGTTAGTGGCACTGCTTGTCTCCTGAAACTCGATTGAACATCATGTTAGTAGGCTAGCTAATCATCCACTGCTTTCTATAGGCAATCCTCTCCAAGCCAAACGACTCC
>JAJUGC010000112.1 GCA_029268325.1 Gammaproteobacteria bacterium
CGACCTGATCCTGGCCAGCGAGCCCCTGTACCAGCGCTGTACCAATGCCGGGATCTCCTATGACATCCGGGCGATGGAGAGGCCTTCGGATCACTGTCCGGTCTGGGCAGATTTCGACCTGCATGACTAGGCGTCTGTGATAAAGAGTCCGGATATTCATTCGCGGGGCTCCATACACCCCGCGATTCAATCCGGATAAACAGCCAAAAGCCCCTTGCAAAGGCCTGGAAACCTGATTGCCATCTGGAAATCCGCCCCCGAGTCGGCGACGGGTCCCGGCGCCGACCTACACGCGGCAGAACAATGGACGCGAGTTGATGAAGTCATCACTCGCTTCTAGTTTGCGAGTTGTTATAATCCGAACAAGCCGGGCTAAAATCCGGCCATGTCCCGTGAGAGGAGCACACAGGCTTCTCTGCCTGCATAGAACAAGTTGATAGGTGCGAAATGCAGAGGCCATACATGGACCACGATGTGACTCATGACATAAAGTAGTTCACATGCACACGGAAGCACAGGGAAAGGTGCATCAGGGAGTTTTTCAGGCTGCATGAAGACCAGAGACCGAATACTGCACACCAGTTTGCAGCTGTTCAATGAGCATGGTGAGCCCAATGTCACCACCTTGCAGATTGCCGATGAACTGGATATCAGCCCGGGAAACCTTTACTACCACTTCAAGAACAAGTCGGAAATCATCGATGAGCTCTTCACCTCTTTCGAATCCCACATCAACAATCTGTTAGATGTACCGGAGGATATTGCCGGCATTGAAGACCAGTGGCTTTTCCTTCACCTGGTCTTCGAAACCATCGCCCAGTACCGTTTTATCTATCAGGATCTGGTGAATATCCTCAGCCGTTACGACAAGATCCAGCCTCGGTTTAAGCGAATTCTGAACCGGAAACTTTCCGCCTCCCGCAATATGTGCCAAAGCCTGGTACGACAAGGTATTCTTTTGGCCAATGAGGATGATCTGGAGGCCCTGTGCCAGAACATGGTGCTGACAATTACCTATTGGATCAGCTTTGACAAGGTGCGGAATGTGCTGAATGGGCAGGAAATGGATATCAGCCGTGGTGTCTATCAGGTGCTTGCGCAGATCGCCCCCTTCCTGCGAGAGGAAGAAAGGCGCCAGTTACAGATGGTCAGCCAAGCCTATATTGGTTAGCGATCAGTTTTCTTGCGCAACTCTTCCAGGGCCTGGGTGAGCTCTTCTACTTTCTGGGCCAACGCATCCAGTTCAGCCTTGGTAGGAATATTCAGCCGATGCAAGGCTTGGGAAACCCGTTGGTCAAATACACTTTCCAGCTTATCCCAGGTTCCGGTTGCCTTGGTCTTTACCCCCACAACCGTATCTTCCACCGCCTTGAACTGCTTTTCCACCGCATCCCGCGTTTTCATCTCGATCTCTTCGCCTTCCTTGACCAGTTTTTCAAAGAAGCGGCCGGCATCTTCCTCTGCTTTTGTATAGGCGCCCAGCCCGGCAAGCCAGATTTGACGAGCGGAATCCTTAATCTTGCGGGACAACTGAGTGGCATTTTCCTGCTCGGAATCGTGCTTTTGCTTAGCCATTGGATGTCAACCTCAATCTATGCTCAATGTTAGCCGTGAAATGGGCCCTCTCTGTCGGAGAGGCGGTATGCCAATGCTATCATGGCTCTGTAGAAAACCCTATGCACCCCTGCTCCAAACGCCGGCAGAAGCCCTTATACTGGCCTGCTACAGAGTCCTGGCAAGGGCCATCTTGGAGCTCTCGCAGCCACAACTGTGATTAAGGGCCTCCATTGACTAATGGAATCAGTCAAAGAGTCCACTAATATAGAACTCAATACCCATAAAGAACCGAATATAGAGCCAGCATCGAAATACCACCTGGTTGGGAGATCCACATTTGCGATTGCAGTTGAACACCAGCAACCTGAAAGAAAGCCGCCAAGGTTTCTGGCTACTTATCGACCTATTAATGCTGGGGTTGCTGATTCTCAACCTGGTCTGGCTAGTCTTCGACTGGCTCTTTGTATCGGAAGGCTTTCGGGACTTTCTGGCCACGATCAATCCGGACCTGGTGGACGCCTATGCCCCGATCCACCGCAATTTCTTTTTTTATGATCTCTATTTCGTCGCAATTTTCCTGACCGAGTTCATGGTGCGCTGGATCTACGCCGCCCTGACCCGGGAGTACAAGCGCTGGTACTTCTATCCCTTTGCCCACTGGTACGATCTGCTCGGATGCATTCCCGTCACCGGCTTCCGGTTCTTACGGATGCTGCGGATCATTTCGATTTTCTATCGCCTGCAAAAGTACCAGATCATCGATTTCACCAGCCTCAAGGCGTACCAGTTCCTCCGCTTTTACTATGAAGCCTTTATGGAAGAAATTTCCGACCGGGTCGTTATCAAAGTGCTTGCCGGTACCCAGGAAGAGTTGCGAAGCGGATCTCCCCTACTCCATCGCATACAGCAGGAGGTCCTCTTACCTCGCAAACCCCTGTTGGTATCCTGGCTCTCCGAAAAAGTAGCCCATGCAGCCCAGCATGCCTATCTGCCCCATCGCCATCTGCTGCAGCGCTATATTGCCGCTCGGCTTGACCAAGCAATCCGGGACAGTGATGACATCAAGCGCCTTAAGCTGATCCCGGTCGTGGGTACCACCCTGTCCAGCACGTTGGAACGGGCAGTGTCAGACATTGTCGTGACGACCATTGACCAAATCCTGCGGGATCTGGCCTCAACGGAAAACCACCAGTTCATTGAAGACCTGACCGAGGTCTTCTTACATGAAAAGCCTTATGAAAAAGGAGACCTGGATGAGGAAATCATCCAGGCCTGCATTGAATTACTGGAGTTGGTGAAAGACCAGGTCCATGTAAAGCGCTGGCATGCCCACCTCGACCCCGGTAACAATCAGGATCTGGGGCCTTCCTCCACCAACACCAGCCCGGCGGGCAAGGATTCTCCGAACAAATTGCCCTGATCTTCCTGGTCCAACTCCACCACATCCCGGACCAGCTCAATCCAGCGCTCGGACGCCCGGGCCTGTCGCAGCCGCGTACAAACCTGCTCGCGCAAGGCCTCATCCAGGCCCAGCGCCCGATCACCGGTCTTGCGGGCCATCAAGGTTGCAGCCAGGGCCGCCACTTTTTGCTTGCGCCAATCCACTTTCAGCAGTTCCTCAAGCCAAGGTTTAATGACATCCGGCGCCAGGACCTTATCAAGGGAAGATGAAAAGGGCAGGCGCGCACCAAGACGTCCTACTGCCCACCAGGTATGGGGGCTTTCCCCGGGCTTTCTCAGCCGTTCCAGCAACCATTGGCCAGCCTCTTGCTTCTGGGCAACATCCAGCTCTTCAAGAGAGCCCAGCAGCCGGACCATGTCGTCGTAGGCGCGCTGGGCCAGCTCTGCCTGGCGCTTCCGTGAGCGGGCGTTGGAGGGATGCAAGTAATAGGCAATATCTTCCAATAGCGACTTCTGCACCTCGGCATCCAGGCCTGCGGAGACACGCCGCCACATATTCCACCACTCCGCCCAGACAGCCTGCTCCGTACGATGGTGAACCCCACGGCGATAAATCTCCGCCAATTGACGCTGGCGCTCCGGATCCGCCGGATGCCCCTTCCCGGGTCGTGCACAGAAACCCAGCCAATGCAGCCAGGCCCGCTCATGCCAGGGGCTTTTTCTGCGCAAATCAGCCGAATCGAGCAAAAAGTCCGCCATCGCCCGGATGTCCACCAAGCTCCAGTGGTCCCGCTCACCCAGCCTCTGCTCCAAACCCACCCTTAACCGCTTAAAGCCCTGGTTGTCCTGCTTGCCGCCGGACAGATAAGTTTTCAGGTCGTCCAGGGCAGCCTCCAACTGAGGATGGGGCTGTTGCAGAGTCTCCGCCACTGGCATAGGGGTTTGCCTGGTCTGGAATTCCAACTGCCATACCTGAGAGGGATCGGCAATATCCTCACAGGACAACTGCAACACCCCGACTTCCGTCAATTCAGCGGTCAGTCGCACCTCAACCTCTGCCGCTGTACTGTCATCACCCAGTTTTGCGACCAATAGTGGCAAGGAGCGCCAATCCTCTCCCGGCGTCTGCACATCGCCCAGGGCCTGGGGAATATCCGCTCTCGATGTAGCTACTTGAAAGCTAACCAAGGCGCCGGTGGTGAGCCGGAAGCGCCGATTATCCAATGTTTGCCGCACTGTCTCTGGTGTTCCCTTGGGCAATAAACAGACTCCAATGGAATCACCAGCTTCCGTTTCCGTCAGCAAGTAATAGTGGCGGGGACTTCCACCGCCGACCCGGGTAAACAACCCCTGCATTGCCAGGCCATGAACCACTGCGCCGGTTGCAACCGAAGTATCTGGCGACGGGATATTCAGTTCTTCCACTGGGCCAGACCGCCAGCCCTGGAAGATCTCCATCAGGTGGCGACGGAGCAGACCGCTGTTGAAGGGCCCACCATTGAAGAGGACCGCATCGGGGAAGCCCTGTTCCTGTTCTGGATGGTGAGACTGGTATTGCCGCAGAAAACGCAAAATATGACGGGTAATAGCCGGGTCTTTTTCATAAGGCAATCCGGCCTCCACCAAGGCGGAACTCATGTGGGCCAACTCGGCATTCCACTCCAGGCGAGGGAAAAAGCTCTCGAGCAAGAAGCTGCGGACTTCCGATGTTGCCAGGCGAGCGGTACGGCTGCCACCGATCAGCTTGCTGCCACTGCCCAATAAGGTAATGCTCAGTTCTTCCGGGGCCACATCGCCCAGGCAGGCTTCCTTGGCCCGCCGGCTTTCTTCCGCCAGTTGCAGCAGTCCTTGGGGAGAAAGCCGCCCGCCCATTGAGGCTTCAGCCTTCCAGGCAATAGCCAGGTCCATGTTATCGCCCCCCAGCAACAGGTGATCGCCAACACCTACCCGTTCAACCTGAGGCACTTCTCCCGGCCGGGCGCTCACTTTGAGCAAGGTGAAGTCACTGGTGCCACCTCCCACGTCGCACACCAGAACGCGTTTTTCCCCTTGCATCTGGGCAAAATGCTCCCGATGCTCCCAAAACCAGGCGTAAAAGGCAGCCGTCGGCTCCTCCAGCAATCTCACCACCGGTACACCTGCCATTTCCGCGGCCTTTAAGGTCAAACGGCGGGCGTCCTCCCCAAAGGACGCGGGAACGGTCAAGATCACATATTGATCTTTCAGGGGGTGATCAGGATGATGCCAGTCCCAACATTGTCTCAAATGGTGAAGGTAACCAGCCGTGGCCACTAAAGGGGATACCTTGGGAACCTCATTTTCCGCCCCCCAGGGCAGGATATCCGCCTCCCGATCCACTTGCGCATGAGACAGCCAGCTTTTGGCGCTGGTCACACTTCGCCCGAGGGTTTTACCACTAAGCTGACGCGCCAGCGCACCTTGAATCAGGGGGGTGACAGGCTCTGGATAACCCTGCTCCACGCCATTCCAGGGCAGCACCAAATCCTCGGGCCGATATTCCTCGGGATGGGGGTGATAACGACACGAGGCGAACAGGGGTAATCGTGCCACTTCACCAGGAGCCACCAACTGATCAATTGGAAACAAACGAGGTATAGGCGAGGCGTCCCGGGTGTCGGAATAGGCCACTGCACAGTGAGTTGTCCCCAGGTCAATCCCGATGACATAACGGAAATTCTTTTGCATCGAATCAGCGCTGCCTTACCGAAAACTCCACATCCCAGCGCTTGCCGCTGCGTTCGGAAATGGCTGCCAGGCGCAAGGTCCCGGTTTCGGTGACCCTTGCCTCCAGTTGCACCTGCTCCACTTTTCCGCCGGCGTCGCTGCTTCCATCGTCGAGGCTGACTTCGATGGGCTCCAGCTCTTCCAATTCGTCACCCCAAATCTCAAACAGGGTGCCCACCTCATCCCGGCGCGTGGCCGAAGAAAAGAACCGAAACTGAGCGGGCTGGCCCACCACCACACCAAAACTTTGCTGCTCAATGCGGGCCGACTCGCCTTCTTCCATCCCAAATGGCGCCACACACAAGGCCATCAGCGGCGGCTCGAAGCCGGGCACTGCTGGCATGGAAGACTCCACCCCCACGTAATAACTATTGGCCAGACCGGCCTTAACCCTGACACCCCCTTCTTTTCGCACAGTCCCGTAGATGGCCGCGCCTCTGGCAACTGCCAGGTCAAGATCCGCCCCTTGCAGGACTTCCAGGGCTTGGCCTCCGCCCCTCAACCAGTGGTTCAAATTGGACTGTAAGCGTTCTACCAGTACCTGGGCCTTAAATACCCCACCATTAATCAGCAGCTTGGTTGGAGCAGCCGCATTTGATTTCTGGCTGGCGAGAAACGCCGCCAGATGCCGGCTAATCGCCGCGTCCTGGGCATAAGGCAAGCTACGGGTGGTCAGTGCGGTCCGCATACGCTGCTGCGGTTGGGCATCAGGCTCTACCATGGGAAAAAAGCCTTCAAGCAGAACTTGCTCCAGTTCGTCCCGCTCCAGTTCAGTACGGACACTTCCCCCAATCAACGAAGAGCTCCGCGAGGGCACAACCAAAGGCAAAGATGTGATACTGGGGTCGGCCAACATCTGCTCTTTGGCTTCGCGACAACCATGGGCCAGGGCCAACACCTGCCACTGATCCAACTGACGCCCTTGCTGAAGCAGTTTCTGACGGACTGCGTAAGCCAGGGCCAAATCCATGTTATCGCCACCCAGCAGAATGTGCTGGCCTACGGCCACCCGCTCCAGGCTAAGGTCGCCCTCTTCCTCGCCCACAGCGATCACGGAAAAGTCACTGGTGCCGCCGCCGATATCCACCACTAACAGGGTATCGCCAACGTTGAGCTGCTCCCGCCAATTCTGGCCTTGGCCGGCCAGCCAGGCATAAAAAGCAGCCTGGGGCTCCTCCAGGAGCGTCAGCTCTTCGAAACCTTGGGCACGGGCCGCCTCAACCG
>JAJUGC010000113.1 GCA_029268325.1 Gammaproteobacteria bacterium
CTGGCTTGAGGTTCTTGACCTGCTCGATAGCTTCGCGGCCATTCGCCGCAGTACCTACGACCTCAATAGCACTGACCGGCTTGAGAATTTCCAGAATCCGGCGGCGAAAAAAGCCGGAATCGTCGACCACTAATACTTTGATCGCCATAGGGCTCTCCTGCTACTTCGGGCCGGCCGCTTCCAGAGCACAGGCTGTACTGGTCAGCCTAACCACGGGAGGCCCGAGCATACCGTGCCAACAGGCTGGGAACATCCAGAATCAAGGCGATTCTGCCGTCACCGGTAATGGTGGCGCCAGCCATGCCCGGCGTACCATGCAACATGGTTCCCAAGGGCTTGATCACCACCTCTTCCTGCCCGATCAGCTGATCTACGACCAGCCCCACTTTCTTGTTGCCAACCGCAACGATCACCACATGGGCCAAGCCTTCCTGGCGTTTTTGCCAAGTTGTACCTTTGACCAGCCAGCGCTTGATGTGGAACAAGGGATAGACATTTTCCCGCACCACAATGCATTCCTGGCCATCGACGATATTGGTCCGGCCGATATCCAAGTGGAAAATCTCCACCACGCTCACCAGCGGCAAGGCAAAGGATTGGTTGCCCAGCATGACCATCAGAGTTGGCATGATCGCCAGAGTCAAAGGTACCTTGATCTCAATCCGGGTTCCTTTGCCCAGCTCCGAATGGACGAATACAGAGCCGTTGAGTTGGGTGATCTTGGTCTTCACCACGTCCATACCCACGCCACGGCCAGATACGTCGGAAATTTCCGTCTTGGTGGAAAAGCCCGGCGCAAAAATAAGGTTGTAGCATTCCGACGGAGTGAGTCGCTCGGCGGCATCGGCATCCATCAGGCCCTTTTCCACGGCTTTACGACGCAGGACATCGGCATTCATGCCGGCCCCATCGTCCTCGATGGTGAGCAGGATATGATCCCCTTCCTGGGCCGCGGCCAGGGTAATCAGCCCCTCCCGAGGCTTGCCCCGCTGCTCCCGTACGTCCGGAGCCTCGATACCATGGTCCACCGAGTTTCGCACCAGGTGCACCAGGGGATCGGCCAACGCCTCGACCAGGTTCTTGTCCAGGTCGGTCTCTTCGCCCTGGAGAACCAGCTTGATTTCCTTTTTCATGCCCCGCGCCAGATCCCGCACGACCCGCGGGAAACGCCCGAAAACCTTCTTAATGGGCTGCATTCGGGTTTGCATGACCGCGGCCTGCAAATCAGCGGTGACCACATCCAGGTTGGAAACGGCTTTCACCATCTGCTCATCGCCGCTTTCATCACCCAGGCGCTTGAGGCGGTTGCGCACCAACACCAACTCGCCCACCAGGTTCATGATGTCATCCAGACGCTTGGTATCGACCCGCACCGTGGTTTCCACAGGCGCCGCAGCGGCTCCTTCCCTCTCCTTGGCGGCAGAGGGCCTTGGCGCGGCCGCGTTGCGAGCCTTGCCAGAAGCTGCGGCTTGAACCAGATCCGCAGCGGGCTTCTCGACAGAGGTTCCAGGTTTGCTGGTGACTTCAGCGCTTTGCTCTGTTGCGTCAGAGGTTCCTGTATCGGCTGCAACCGCCGCGTCCGGATTGAACTTGCCCTTGCCATGCAACTGATCCAGCAGGGCTTCAAATTCCTCATCGCTGATTTCATCGCTGTCGGCTGAATCCGCCGCCTGGGCTGGCGTGCCGCTCGCCACTTCCGGAGTAAACTTACCCTTGCCGTGTAGCTGGTCTAAGAGGGCTTCAAATTCTTCATCGGTGATCTCATCACTTTCCGATTCATCAGCCGTAGTAGCAGAGCCCACTTCAGCGGCCTGCATTTCCCCAGCTTGCATCTCTGGGTGTTCCAGGGCATTCAGCAACTGTTCGAACTCATCGTCCGTAATATCTCCGGGCGCCGGCTCCCCTCCATCAGAGGCCGTTACCGATGATTCGGGGGCGCTTTCAGAGGCCGGGGCCGCTGCCTCGGACTCTTCTTCCGGCAAGGCCAGACGCTGCAGGGCTGCAATCAGCTCAGGACTGGCCGCATCGGGCTCCTCTCGCTGCTGGACCTGCTCGAACATAGCATTGACGGTGTCCAGGGCCTGCAGCACGACATCCATCAACTCCGGAGTGACCCGCCGCTTGCCATTACGCAGGGTATCGAACACGTTTTCGGCAACGTGGCAACACTCCACCAGCGCTTCCAGCTGCAGAAAGCCAGCACCACCCTTGACCGTATGGAAACCACGGAAGATCGCATTCAGCAGTCCCATATCATCGGGGTGCTGTTCCAGATCCACGAGTTGCTCGGACAGTTTTTCCAGGATTTCACCTGCCTCGACCAAAAAGTCCTGCAGGATGTCCTCGTCAGCCTGAAACCCCATTCACAACTCCTCAGAAACCTAAACTAGAGAGTAGATCGTCAACGTCATCCTGGGAGGAAACCACATCCGGACGCTCGTCTTTTTGAAGCTGGGGACCTTCCCCTTGGCCCACGTCCACTTTGGGGAAGACAATGTCGTGCTGGATGCCGGTGATCTGGTCGACCCGACCGGCCATTTTGACCAGCCGTACCAGGTTCTCCTCCACCTCGCGCACCAAGGTCGTGACTTTCTGGATCAACTGACCGGTCAGATCCTGATAGCCCTGGGCCAGGAGGATTTCAGACAAATTGTCATGAACTTGGTCACTTTTCTGGGTCAGGTCATTCAGGAACCTGTCCATCCGCTTATAGAGTTGCCGGAACTCTTCGGGGGTTAACTGGCGCCGGCCCAGCTTATGCCATTCGTTACGCAGCTCGTGGGCTTCCGTTTTCAGGTCGGCGGCAATCGGCATGCTGGCCTCGACCAGGTCCATGGTGCGGTTTGCCGCATTGCTGGTGAGGTTCACAACATAGGCTAGACGATCCGAAGCATCGGATATCTGCGACAACTCTGCTTGCTGGCGAGGGTTGTTGCCCGCGTCGATATGAAAGTTGACCAACGCCTCGTGGAGACTACGGGTCAGCCGGCCCACTTCCCGATACAGGCCCCGGTCCCGGGTTTCGTTGAGCTCCGAAACCAGTTTCAAGGCCTCAGCAAAGTCGCCAGCCTGGACCTTGGACATCAGGTGCTCGGTCTGCTGTCGCAGCTGTTCCTCAAAATTATCAAGATCCGCCTCGGTATCGGCATCCCCGTACCTGGCGATTTCGTTATTACTCATGACCACAGCCTATAGTTGAACTTTTTCGATTAGGCATCGATACGTTCGAAGATTTTCTCGATTTTTTCCTTCAACACAGCCGCGGTAAAGGGTTTGACTACATAGCCGTTCACGCCGGCTTGCGCAGCGGCAACGATCTGGTCGCGCTTCGCTTCGGCGGTTACCATCAGCACTGGCAGATTTTTCAAGGCATTATCTGCACGAACAGCCTTGAGCAAATCAAAGCCGGACATGCCAGGCATATTCCAATCAGTGATCAGGAACTGGAACTTGCCGGTTTTCAACATGGGAAGCGCGGTGGTACCGTCGTCCGCTTCCTCCACATTGGAAAACCCCAAGTCTCTCAGCAGGTTCTTAAGGATCCGTCTCATAGTGGAAAAATCATCCACCACCAGGATCTTCATGTTCTTGTCCAATGCGACCTCCAGGATGCCGACAGAAGAAACCCAATACTTGGCCGAGCACTTGCCAGCCTTCATTCATGCTCAAGCCACGGCACAAACAGCAATCTTCAAGCCGAACGACATTTAAGCCAGGCGGCTTTCAAAGCGAATGGCTTTTAATCCGAATGACTATAGTCTAGCTGGCTCCGAACGAGCTTCCAGTTTTTCATGGTTCCAATTCGAAGCCGAGTTTAGCGGTTTATGTTCACTTTAGTGAGCCAGGGGTTACACACAGTGAAATCATCACCCCCAAACCGACAACAGAAAGAGCGCCAGACCTAGCGCCAATCAGCCAGCCGCGACCGCAAACGCAGCATAGTCTGACTGAGAATCTGACTGACCCTGGACTCGCTGACCGACAAGATTTCGCCGATCTCCTTGAGATTGAGCTCTTCATCGTAGTACAGCGACAGCACCAGGCGCTCCCGCTCGGGCAAGGCGCCAATGGCTTCCGCCAGACTTTGCTGAAAAGCTCTTCGTTGAAGCCCTTCGAGGGGGCTTGGAGTGTCCTCTCCAACGGAGTCCGTGACCGCCTCTCCGTTGTCGATCAATTCCTCAAAACTGAACAGGCGGCTACTGGCACTGTCCTGCAAGCTGGCGTGATATTCTTCGAGACTCATGCCCAGCTCCGCGGCAACTTCCGCATCCTGGGCATCACGTCCGGTCCGGTTCTCAACCACCCGTATCGCCTCGGCAATACGGCGGGAATTACGATGCACGGACCGGGGCGCCCAATCGCCCTTACGGATCTCGTCCATCATAGCACCCCGAATCCGGATACCGGCATAGGTTTCGAAAGATGCCCCCTTGCTGGCGTCGTATCGGCGAGCCGCCTCTAACAGACCGATCATACCGGATTGGATCAAATCGTCCAGCAATACACCAGATGGCAACCGCGCGGACAGGTGATAGGCGATGCGCTTGACCAAAGGCGCATGACGCCGGATCAGCTCGTCACCGTTGTCCGGGCGCGAGTCGGCATACATCCCAAGACCGCTTGCTACTGCCATTGCAATCCTGTTTCAACCTGAACCGTCAACCTTGCACCAGGCGTTCTACAAAGAACTCCAGATGCCCTCGTGGCGTGGATGCCAGTGGCCAGCTATCCACCTTCTGCGCCAGGGCCTTGAAGGCCAAAGACGCCTTCGAGCGCGGATAGGCCTCGTAAACAGGCCGCTGCTTTTGTACGGCCTTTTTGACGTTTTCGTCAAAGGGAATACCGCCTACATACTGCAGGGCAACATCCAGGAACCGGTCTGTCACCTTGGAGAGCTTGGAAAACAACAAGCGCCCGTCTTGCTCCGTTTTCACCATGTTGGCGACCACACGGAAGCGGAACAGGCCATAGTCCCGGTTCAACAGCTTGATCTGGGCATAGGCGTCGGTAATGGAGGTGGGTTCATCGGTTACCACAACCAGCACTTCCTGGGCTGCCCGGATAAAGCTCATCACCCCTTCGGAAATTCCGGCGGCGGTATCGATGATCAAGACATCCAGCTCATCGCTGATTTCACTGAATGCGGCAATCAAGCCCGCATGCTCCTGCAGCCCCAGGTTGGCCATGCGTTGGGTACCTGAGGACGCAGGTACAATCTTGATTCCGCCCGGTCCGGTCACCAGCACATCCCGCAGGCTGCACACGCCCGCCAGGACATCCTCGATGGTGTGTTTGGCGCTAATCCCCAGCAGGATATCAATATTGGCGAGCCCCAGGTCGGCATCCAGCAAAACCACTCGCCGCCCCTGCTCAGCCAAAGCCAGCGCCAGGTTGATGGAGACGTTACTTTTTCCTACCCCACCCTTGCCGCCGGATACTGCAATTACCTGAACCGGATGTTTTGTACTCATGCCGGTAGTTGCCCCCTCAAAATCTGAAATTCGTTCTGCCTACAGGTTTGGCTGTCTGTGTTACCCGTAGCTAACTGTTTTACCTGTGGCTGTCTCTTTCAGCCGTGACTGACTGTCTTATCTGTGACTATCACTTTACCGCTCGCGCTCAAGAGTCCGCGTCTTGTCTGCCCTGTGTCACGGCCAGCCACCCAGCCGCAATCACCGATCGGCCTGCGCCTGTCCTTAGCTGTGCGATTAGACAACCATTTCCTGCTCCCGGACTTGTCGCTCTCTGGTCAAGTCCGGCCGAGTTCCTTCCTGGGAGTGAAGCGCCGTCAGCGCTCGGATCACGAGCTGATTCGCCCGGGCCTGGTGAATGTCGTCTGGGATCCGCTGGCCATCAGTGACATAAGAGACCGGCAGCCTGTTCAGTACTGCCAAACTGATGGCCTCACCCAGCGTCAACGCCTCATCGAGCTTGGTGATAATACAGCCCGTCAAACCCACAGCCTTGTAGCTATGGTAAGTGGACTTCATCACCTGTGACTGGTTGATTGCCGACACCACCAAATGGTTTTGGATCGGGTGGCGGGAGGACTTCAGTTCATCCATCTGCCGGACCCAGGCCTGATCATGATGGTTCAGGCCCGCGGTATCAATCAGAACCAGCTTTTTATCACGTAGTGTATCAAGGATAGCATCAAGTGAATGATTGTCATCGACCACCCGAACCGGCACCTCCAGAATACGGCCCACGGCCAAGAGCTGTTCATGGGAGGCAATCCGGTAGCGGTCTGTGGTCACCAGGGCGATCCCCTTGGCGCCATGTTTTAGTACATAGCGGGCAGCCAGTTTACCAATAGTGGTGGTCTTGCCGGAACCCGTCGGCCCCACCAAGGCGAAAATACCACCCTGTTCGATCAATTCTTCTTCAACTGTTTTCACTGAGCGGGTCAGTCGGGCCAATACATACCGCCAGGCAGCCTGCAAATCACCACTGCGCTCTACCTTGCCCAGCAGTTTCTTTTGCAACTCCGGGAAAACCCCCAGGCACGTCAGGCGCTGTTCCAGTTCACGACGCACATTGTCCACCTGGCTGCTCTGCAATTGCTGGGTCAGCAGATCCTTCAACATGGAAATTTCGGCTCGCATCTGGGCAATGGCATCGTTAGAGGCGCCTGCCCCTGTGGTGTCCGTCAGGTTTTCTACCGGATCTTCATGGTTTGAGGCCGCGCCAGCGCGTCCAACTTTTGACTCGCGCAGGATGGCGCCAAAATTTTGACCTTCACGAGGCTCGTCGGTAACCAGATAGGGCCTGACCGGCGCTCCAGTAGAGCGACGCACCGCCGCAATACGCTGGCGCGACTTCGCCAGCTCGCCCTCCAGCTGGCGATGCCGCTCGGTTTCCCGGCGAATCAGCTCGGAGGTGCTCTTGTTCCGCTCAGGCTCGGGCACCCGGTTACGCAGTTCC
>JAJUGC010000114.1 GCA_029268325.1 Gammaproteobacteria bacterium
GCAAGGCTTGCCCTAGCCTGACCAGGGCCTGTTCATTTCCATTGAAGTCCATGATGGAATTCCTTTTTCTGACGTTCCTTATGGCTGTCGGCTCCTTTGTCTTCCTGCACCGAATCAGCGAAGCAGTTGCGTGACGATGCGGGTTGCCATCAGACCGGAGGGCGTGTGGTGGTGGGCCGGAGACAGCAGCGGAACCAACTGATCCAGAATTGCCTCCTTGCCCGGCAGGGGGGCCAGGCTTTCTTCCAACTGTCGCAGCTCCCGATTCAAGTCGTTGACTGCCTCCCGGTGGTGACGCCTCAACAAGGGCCGTGAGGGATGAGGCGTTCCTTTGAGGGTTCGGGTGGGGCGCCGCTGGGAGCGAAACGGCTGTGGCGGTACGATCCTGTGCCGAGCTGCCCCGGCCGGGAGAGTTCCTCGGGGCTGGTTGAGGTCGCCCAGGATCCAGTCGTGAATCAGCTGCTGTTCAAAGTCATTGAACACTCCGAACATCTCCGCCTGCTCGCCATGGATGAGTCTCCAAAAGCGGCTTTCCTCGACGGGGCGGTGACGTCTGATCCAGCCCCTTTGTTCCAGGGTGTGCAGGAAGTCTGGAATTTGTGCTGGATCCGCAAGCCAGTCGTTAACGGTTCGCCCCTCCAGACGACAGTAGTTGGAGTGGAGGAGTCGGCCGATCCGGCTTTTGCGGGCCAGGCAGCGTACCAGCTCCTGATACAGGTCGAATGACTGGATCACCGACAGAGTGCTTTCCCCTAACTCGTTCAGCTGGTAGCCATTGCACAGCCGCCGATAGAACTCGGCTTGGTTTTCCGAGTGAGGAAGATTGTCCAAAACCGCTTGCAGGGCATTGCAGGCGTGGCCGCTTGCCGCATTGTCCACGGTGATGTGCAGGGTGAAGTAGTAGGGGTCAATGCCTAGCTCGTTTAGTTCATAGGCTGTAATCGGCAAGTGCAGGGGCAGTTGCTCATAGCCCAGGTTGTAGCCGATCAGCTCCGGCAGGAATCGCTCCGCATGATAGGTCAAGGCCAGTTGGATGGTACCTTGCACATAGTGCCCGTCCGATAGCACTGCGTTGCCATCCAGCCCGTGGCGACTGAGGAGTGTTCGGTAGAGAACCACATGATTTTTTTCTGTTACTCCATTGCCCAGCTCCTCCAGATAGGTCTGGATCAGGCTGGAGAAACGGGGATCGCGCCAGCGCTTTACCAGCCCATAGAGCCAGGCGCCGTCCACCAGTTTGGTGGGGGCAACCCCTTGTAGGAAATATAGGGCATGGGAGCGGCTGGTAAAGAAACGGCGAGGGGCACTCGCAGTCCTGGACTCCAGATAGGTTTGGTATTGCTGTCCTACCGTTTCGGTGTGCCGTTCCATCCAATCCCCCAGGGTTGTTGTCAAGTGTTCCGGGGTAGCCGGCAGATCACAGGGGGAATGTGCTGCCATCTTTAACTGCTGTTGCAGAAAGGCATCGGCCTGGCTGAGGGCTTCGGAGGATGGGGTTGACTCACCCAGGGCACGGTAGAGTGCTGAAACCTTGAAGCCGCCTGCCAGACAGGGATCTCCGCCAGAGACGACACTGTCGTTATAGAGGGCAGAAGGCTTGGAAGGGAGCGAACGGGAGGTGGAAATGTTGGTGCCAGCCTGGAAACCTGTGGGCATAAGACTCGTGGGATGCGGTTGATACGTTCCCCATAAACTAGAGCAAAGCCCCTCAAAACCCCAGGCTGTGTTAAGCCCCGTTGGGAAGCAGTCCGCCCTCGGAGGCGAGCGCGGACTGCTTATAGGTCAGCCTTTAAGTTCGGGCAGGATTTCCTTTAGGGCGTCCACCAGGGTGCGGCATTCATCATCCGTTCCCACGGTGATCCGCAGGTATTGCTCGATGCGCGGCAGCTTGAAGTGACGCACGATGATTCCCCGTGCCCGGAGAGCCGCGGCCAGGTCCTCACCGGAACACTTCGGGTGACGGGCCAGGACGAAGTTGGCCTTGGACGGGACCACCTGAAACTCCTGCTCTTGCAGGGCTTTGACCAGAAACTCCCGGCTGCTGATGATTTGCTGGCGGGTTTGTTCGAAATATTCCCGGTCTTCGAACGCGGCTACTGCACCGGCAATCGCCAGCCGATCCAGGGGATAGGAGTTGAAACTGTTCTTGACCCGTTCCAGGGCCTCGATCAGGTCCGGATGACCGGCCGCAAAGCCCACCCGCAGTCCCGCCAACGAACGGGATTTGGACAAGGTCTGGATGACCAGCAGGTTCGGGTAACGTTCAATCAACGCTATGGCGGACTGGCCGCCGAAGTCGATATAGGCTTCGTCCACCACAACCACGGAATCCGCATGTTGGGCCACCAGCTGCTCGATTTGCCCAAGCTCCAATAAACGTCCGGTTGGGGCGTTAGGGTTGGGGAAGATAATGCCGCCATTGGGCTGGTTGTAGTCGGCAATATCGATCTGGAAGTCGTCAGTCAGCGGGACCGTGCGGTAGTCCACCCCATAGAGCCCGCAGTACACCGGATAGAAGCTATAGGTAATGTCCGGGAACAACAGCGGCTGGTCCTGCTTGAGCAGGCCGCAGAAGGCGTGGGCCAATACCTCGTCGGAACCGTTGCCAACAAAGACCTGCCTGGGTGCCAGGCCGTAATAGTCGGCGATGGCTTCCTTGAGCCGGTCGGCGTTGGGATCCGGATAAAGCCGCAGGCGGGCGTCCACCTCTCCGGTAATGGCGGCCATTGCCTTGGGAGAAGGCGGGTAGGGGTTTTCATTGGTATTCAGCTTGATCAGATTCGCCATCTTGGGCTGTTCGCCGGGAACATAGGGCGTCAGCTGATGGACAAGGCGGCTCCAGTATTTGCTCATGGTCGACATCCAAAAACGGGAAAGGGGGAATCTTAATCGAAAACAAACCGTTTGCCGATCTTCTGACGTAGCGGTTGATACGGATGCTTTAAACCGCTGTGCTGATTTGTTTGAGAAGGGGGCAAAAAGTAGGGTCGCACCTGTAGCTTGTGGTGGCGCTGGATGCCGTAGGGTCGGCTGCAGTTGGACACAAGTTTTTGTTGTTGTCGAGAATAAGAATGGTTATCATCATGGTTTACCGATTTGATCCCAAGATGCCTACAGCCTAGTGGGGTTACCGAGGGTGGGCGGCAGTGTTATGCGCCCGGTTTGGCTGCCTCTGCCTCTTTATGGTCACGATCCCAGACGGTGAGTGACGAGCAGACCCTGGTCACCTGACTCATCATGTTCAAGCCGTCAGGTTTGAAGATCCGATTGCTGTAGGTCAAAACAGGCGCTTCGTAAAACGCTAGGATGATTCCAGGAGTAGCACCATGCTGATTGCGACAAGTACAGTTCAGACGGCCAAGGCCTCCATCAACCTGAAAAAGCTGTGTCGCCATTTCTCTCATAAAGTGCCTGCCAATTTTGATGACCATCGTGGCGAGGTTCAATTTCCCTTTGGTGACGCCCTGTTGACCGCGGAAGGTGAGACCCTGCGGATCAGGATTCAGGCTACTGGTGAAGAAGAGCTGGCGCGGGCCAAGGATGTGGTGGGTGGCCACCTGGTGCGTTTTGCAGCTGACGAGAACCTGCAAGTGGACTGGGTTGATCAGGTGTAGAGATAGGCTTTTAGTGCAATCGGGTTCTCGACAAGTTTTTCCTATTTCAGGAGTTTTAATGATGATTGCAACAGTGACCAAGTGGCCGGGCCGTGTGATGGCTCTGCTGTTGGGAGTGGTTCTATCCGTGGTGGCCCAGGCGGATACCCGGGTTTTGGAAACAGCCTATGGCCAGGTCAAGGTGAATGGTCAACCCAAACGGGTGGTGGCACTGTCTGAAGGAGCTGTGGATACCGCGGTTGCGCTGGGGGTGACGCCTGTTGGTGCGTTGGCGACCCGGGGGACTGATGGCCTGGCCCGTTATATGGAGCCCCATGCCAAAGGCGTGGCCATTGTTGGAACCGCCCGTGAGTTGAACCTGGAAGCCATTGTGGCCCAGCGCCCCGATCTGATTCTGGCCAGCCCGCAAATGACCCGGGAGCAGTATCGTCTGCTGTCGAGTGTCGCGCCCACCATTGTTCCCGATACCGCCGATATGAAGCAGGACAACTGGAAGGTTGAAGGGCGCCTGTATGCCCAGGCTCTGAACCAAACGGCCAAGATGGAAGAGCTGATCGAAGCGGTGGATGCTCGTGCGGCACAGTTGGCGGAAACCCTGAAAGCCCGTTATGCCGATGAGGACCGGACCGCTTATGTGGTGCGCTGGATGCCCCAAGGGCCGATGGTGATGAATTCCCAAATGTTTGCGGCGGGCTTGCTGGAAGCCGTGGGGCTGAAAGCGAGTGATGCCGGGCTGATCAAAGAGAACCGCCCTCATAGCGATCCACTGAGCCTGGAAAATCTGGGCCGGATTGATAGTGACTGGCTGTTCCTGGCCACTCTGAATGAAGAAGGGCAGGCCGCGTTGGAAGCCGCCAAGAAATCCTCCGCCTTTGCTCGCCTGAATGTGGTTCAACGCGACCGGGTGATTGCCGTGGATGGGCAATACTGGAGCAGTGCAACCGGCCCGCTGGCTGCGCAGAAAGTCCTGAGCGACATTGAGGCTGCTCTGGTCCCCTGAGGTTGTTTGCGGGGGCGAGCAGGCTACGCTTCGCCTCCCACTCGCTAGTAGTCAAAATCCAGATGTCTAAGACTCATATGACGCCCCTTGGTTCTCGGCGGTTGATGCTGATCATGGTCGCCGCTGTGATCCTGCTGGGGCTGGCCTGCTTTCTGAGCCTGTTGGTGGGCGCCGGTAGCGTGACCCCGGCTGATGCCTTTGCGGTATTGCTGGGGCAGGGAACCACCGAAGCTCAATTTGTCGTGGGCGAACTCCGTCTGCCGCGTACCTTGGTGGCTGTTGTGGTGGGTGCCGCTTTGGCCGTATCCGGTGCGCTATTGCAGGCGGTCACCCGCAACCCGCTAGCGGAGCCGGGGCTTTTGGGCGTGAGTGCTGGTAGTGCGTTCGCCGTCGCGCTCGCCATCGCCTTGGGCGCTAGTGCGGCAACTCTCAAGATTTCCGTGGCGCAGTTTGGCGCCTTGGCAGGTTGTCTGTGCGCGCTGGGGGCTGCCCGGTTGCGCGGGGTGGGCGACGACCCCGTGCGCTTGGTATTGGCAGGCGCGGCGCTTTCCAGTCTGTTAATCGCCCTGACCTCCTTGCTGCTGCTGATTGATTTGGGCACGGCCGATGAAATCCGGTTCTGGATTGTTGGCAGTGTTGCCGGTCGCAACCTGAGTGATCTTATCGACACCATTCCCTCCTTGCTCATTGCTGGTGTGGTCACGGTACTGATTGCCCGGCCCTTGGCCGCTTTGGCGCTGGGGGAACGGGTGGCGGTCGGGTTGGGGCACCGCCCTGGCCTGGTTCGGTTACTGGCCATTCTTGCCGTTGCCTTGCTGGTGGGTAGTGCCACGGCTGTTGCTGGCCCGATTGCTTTTGTGGGTTTGGTGGTTCCTTTCGCCGCTCGTGCACTGGCCGGGCCAGACATTCGTCGTACCCTGTGGCTGTGTTTGCCGCTGGGGCCTTTAGTGGTAGTCGTGGCGGATATCCTGTCGCGCCTTGTGGTACAGCCTTCGGAGCTGCCCCTGGGAGTTCTCACGGCAATGATCGGAGCGCCGGTGCTGGTGGCAGTGGTTCGCGCCCGACGGCTTCCAACACTTTGACAGGGGCGGGCATAGGTTAACGTGGTCATGCAACATACCCAATCCTCATCCATACCCACGTCAGGCACTGTAACGGCGCGTGCGCCGACTGGCACCTGGTTAATCCGCCTGCCGTTGAACGGCAGCCTGCTGGTGGATAAGCGTGCGCTGTTCGCAGCGTCGTTACTCACTCTGTTGTTGTTGATCTCCATCGTGATTTCCCTGTGTCTGGGAGCCACCAACTACAGCCCGGCGGAAGTGTTGGACGCGCTCTTTGGCGAGAGCAATCCCATGACGGCCTTTATTTTGAACGAGCTACGCCTGCCTCGGGTGATTGCTGGCATCCTGAGTGGAGCCGGCTTTGCCCTGGCCGGTTGCCTCATGCAGACCCTGGCCCGTAACCGGCTGGCCACGCCGGGAATTATCGGTATCGATAATGGCGCTACCGCCTTTGCCATTGCCTCTGTGGTGGGCCTGGTCACCTCGCTGGCGCCGCCGGAAATGGCCCTGATCGGGGCCGCTACGGCCACCGCTTTGGCGTTTGGACTGGCGGGCGGGGCCGGTACCCGCGGCTATCGCTTTATCATTGCGGGAATCGGGATCGGCGCCCTGTTCGGAGCCTTTACCCAGCTGATGCTGGCTCGCGCTCATATCGATGTGGCCAACCAGGCTTATCCCTGGACGGTGGGCAGCCTCAACGCCCGCCCGGAAAATGCCGTGCTTATTCTGGCGGTAGGCTTGGCGATTGGGCTGGTTGGCGCACTTTTCTTGGCGCGAGCCCTGAAAATCCTACGGTTTTCCGAGCCAGTGGCCCGTGGGTTGGGGGTGCGAGTTAATGCCTGTCGTTATACCTCGCTGGTGCTGGCGGTTGCACTGACGGCCATGGCCGTTGCCGTGGCGGGCCCGGTGGGACTGGTGGGACTGATCGGCCCTGAAATCGCCCGACACCTGTCATCGACCCGTAGCGTGCCGTTTATCAGCTCGGCCCTGGCCGGTGCTCTGGTCATGGTACTGGCGGACACCGTCGGGCGCATGATGCTCATGCCTTTAGAAGTTCCGGTGGGTATCGTCACGGCAATTGTTGGCGGGCCATACCTGTTGTGGATATTGTTGGTTTCTCCGAGGAATACGCCATGAGTCGCGATCTGCCTTCGCATTCATCCACGCCGAGACTGAAGGCGCAAGACCTGCGCCTGTCCTATGGCAGGACTCCGGTGATCCAGGGATTGGATTTGACCTTGCCC
>JAJUGC010000115.1 GCA_029268325.1 Gammaproteobacteria bacterium
CTTTAATGAGCAAATGATTGGGCAAAAAGAACTTGGCCTGGCGTCAGATGGCCAAACGCTGACTTTTTCCATCGGCAATATTCCCGGCGTCGACCCCATGTTTACCGAACAGATCCGCAGCGATCTGGTCAACCTGACCCCGCGACCGGATGGTGGGTTTGACCTGAGCATTCAGATTCCGCAGCAATAACGCCGCAATGCCTTGTCCACTTTTGGCTGCTGCCTTCAAGTCTGATAAAGGCGGTGGTGTGAGGCAGATGAAAGGCATAGACAAATAAAAAGAGCGCTACAAGCGCTCTTTTTATTTTTGAATTCTTTTGGCCCCAACTTGGGCATGGGCACTAGAACAACTTCTGAGGGTGATTGTACTGATAGGCCTGGCCATCAATAATGTAATCCGGCTGACGTATCCCTTCCCCGTCGAAACTCGGTAGGGGCGCATTCAGGAAGACGATCCCCTGCTTGGTTACAAATACCTGATCATTCATGTTGATGGTGGTGTCTTCCGGGCGAATCGAAATCGGCGTAAAAGAAGTGCCCAGCAAATTGGGCTTGAAGTTAAACACAGCCGCGCCGCGATCCATGATACCGTCCCCATCCGTATCCACTTCACCGTAGGTCAATGGCAAAAGCAGTGCGAAGAGATCCATGATGGTGCCCGTACCCGCAGGGATACCAACTGTATAGCCATCCATATAGACAGGGGATTGGGAGACCAGGCCATCCGACGAGGTGGGATTGTCCACATCAATCCTCTCGCCATTGTAGTAGATCGCCTCATAGGTAATTTGACCGGAGACGTCCATAATGACGCCGGACTGGCCGGAAATAGCCTGTAAGGATTCATCCGAGAGTGGCTTTAATTCCGCATGAGCTACCGACACAAACGCAAAGACACCAAGTGCGGCCACTAATCGTTTCATATCGTCTGCTCCTTCGAGGCTTACGAACCTGGCTCATCCCGAGCCTCAGCTGCTTTGTCCAATTTAAGCAGCACCCAAAACCTGGTGGCTGTCATCTTGCTTGAGCCATGAACGATCAATTCAGTGAAATGAAGAAGCACCGCCTAAACGGTGCTTCTTCTGGCTCAACTAAGCATTGCTGGAAATCAGCCTAGCTTAGGGGTTGCCACGACCGCTGATGGTCAGGTCAAGATCGCGCAGGTCCATACCAACGATTTCGATCGCACCCATGGACGGACGCAGTGCAGCCATGGGAGAGGTGATGGCACCGCCGTATACGTTCAGGCTGTTGATACGCATGTTGATGTTGGACTTTTCAAAGCCAATCGCGATACCACCGCCACTTTCAACGTTGGTCGGATCGAAGACGCCATCAATGGTCATGTCCAGGGAGCCTGCGATACGGATATCAGAGGCAATTACACCGCCCAGGTACGGATCCGCTTCGTAAAAACCATTGTCATCAGTCCAAGTGCCATTGTCGTCATAACCGTGACGGTTGGTTTCCGGATCATAGGCACCCAGGTCTACTTCCCATTTGAAGGCATCAATCCAAATACCGGCGTTCTCCCACGCATCCAAACCAAGTGAGGTAACGGTCAGAGCACCGAGTTGATCCCGTCCAAAGGCTTCGGTCGTACCCATGGCAATTTCGATCAACAGACCGCTTTGACCAGTCATTTCTGCCAGAGCAGCGTCATCCATAGGCTTCAGGTCAGCTTGCGCGAAGGGAGCAGCAGCAATTGCAGAAACCAGAACGAGTTTTTTCAGGCCTTTCATTTCATTTCTCCTTGATATTATTTTTTTTGTTGCAACTTGCTCTTTCGAGCTCTTACAGACCAAGTGAAAGACAGATTGTCCGACACTCGATCATGTAATCTTTGTTATGGTTACTGTAGTTTGCTGAATGTAACCTTTCCGTGAGCCTTCTCACAGTTTGGAAGCCTTATACTCCCCAGGTTTCCAAAATCCCCAGCAAACCACATATATGCACCACCAACTATTTAAACACAACATTATGTGCAAATATCGAAACCTAATTGCCTACGGGTTACGACTATACCTTGCCTTTTCTTTCAGACAGTGACCAAGCGCACAACCGGAAGCATATTGTTTCATTTTGTTAAGACCTGCACAGCTTGCCAGACAACAGGTACAATCTCACCCCGTAAAGAATCCCTAACCTAAGGCCCGCAAACCAAGTCTGAATATGGAAATCCGTAGTGGAAGGCTGTGAAAGAATACTGGGTTACCCCAGTGATATTGACGCGTTTGCATCCCTTTTTGCCGATCTTCCTGGCTTTGCCCTGCTAAGTGGCATCCATGATTCTCGGACGCTCCACATCATTAGCGCACTGCCGAGAAAGGTGTTACGCAACCACGCCGGCCATTGGAGCCTGCAGAACGGCCTGGACAGCGCCAACAGCACCCATGGAGTTAGGTATCTTCAGCCAAGCCAGGTCATGGACTATCTCACGGGATGGCTTTCCGAATATGAAGCACCTAGTGGACTTCCCTTTAACGGGGGCCTGATTGGCTTTCTTGGCTATGAGGCAAAATACCCCCTTGCCGGTGTAGGCGCCCCGCGTAGGGAAACGCCGTCCATGGCAGAGAGGCAGCCAAAACAAAAGGAAAATCTGACCACACCCTGCTTGCAGGTTGGCCTCTATGACTGGGCAATCCTGTGTGACGATCAGGCACAATCCTGCCGGCTGTTTTTCCATCCACAATGTGATGACGCCCGGCGAGAGTTGATCCTCGAGCGGCTCAGCCAACAAGTAGGCTCCCCGCTTCCATTTAAACTCCGGCAGAAGTTTAGGCCGGACCAGTCCAGGCAAGCCTATGGTCAGAACTTTGCCCGTATCCAGGAATACATCCTGGCCGGGGACTGCTATCAGATCAACTACGCCCAGCGCTTTTCCGCAACTTTTGAGGGAGATCCCTGGACAGCCTTTCGCCTCATTCGCCAGTGCGTACAGGCGCCCTATTCCGCCTTCATTCGCACGGAACAAGGCGCAGTGCTGAGCTTTTCTCCCGAGCAGTTTATTAGCATCCAGGACCAGGCCATCAGCACCGCCCCTATTAAGGGAACCCGTCCCCGAGGCGCTACGCCCGAAGAAGACTCGGCCCTGCTCGACGAGCTGGCTCAGAGCCCTAAAGACAGAGCAGAAAACCTGATGATCGTGGATCTATTACGCAACGACCTCAGCCTGCACGCCCAGACCGGCTCGGTAAAGGTTACCAAGCTGTTTGAAATCCAGAGCTTCCACAACGTTCACCATCTGGTGACTACCATCGAAGCCCTTAAAAAACCAGAAGTCAGCCCACTAACCGTGCTGTGGGATGCGTTTCCCGGCGGCTCCATAACCGGCGCGCCGAAAAAGCGAGCGATGGAAATTATTGAGGAACTTGAGCCCCACCGCCGTTCCGCTTATTGCGGCAGCATTTTTTGGTGTTCCCACAGCGGCCAACTGAACAGCAACATAGCCATTCGCACCCTGGTGTGTGAAGGGGATCAGATTTACTGTTGGGGAGGGGGTGGAATTGTCACGGACTCCGTCGAAGAAAAGGAGTACCAGGAGTCGATCAGCAAGGTGAGCTATTTTATGAAGGCCCTGGAGCAGGAGTTTTGGGCTCCGAACACCTAAGGGAATTGAGCCCCTCTCCGAACGGAAAGGGGCACACAGGCCAAATGCAGCCGAGCCTTTTAGTCGATTTTATTCACGCTCGCCTTACGGAATTCCTCTTTCAAGTCCTCGTAGGTATGAACCGCCGGGAACTGGGGAAACTCGCGAATGACGTTTTCCGGAGCATGGAACAGGATGCCCGCATCGGCTTCAGACAGCATGGTTGTGTCGTTGTAGGAATCACCCGCTGCAATCACCCGGAAGTTAAGGCCGTGGAAGGCTTTCACTGCCTGGCGCTTGGGGTCCTTTTGGCGCAAGGTATAGTCGATGACCTTGCCATTATCGTCCACCACCAGCTTATGACAGAACAGGGCCGGATAACCCAACTTCTTCATCAGCGGCATGGCGAATTCATAGAAGGTGTCAGACAGGATCACCACCTGGAAGCGGTCGCGCAGCCAGTTAACGAATTCGACGGCTCCCTCCAGGGGATCCAAAGTGGCAATCACTTCTTGGATATCAGGCAGGCCAAACCCGTGTTGTTCCAGCAGTCTCAACCGCTGCTTCATCAGCACATCGTAGTCGGGAATATCCCGGGTGGTCGCACGCAGCTCTTCAATGCCGGTTTTTTCAGCGAATGCGATCCAGATTTCCGGGATCAATACACCTTCAAGATCAAGACAAGCCAGTTCCACAGAATTCTCCTCGAATATAGCGGCCCTTAAAACAGGCGCTAATAATATAGGAATCTGGCCCAACTTGCATATGGATTCACTGCGACAACCCCTGCCAAACCTTTGTGGCTTATAACCATATAATTCCTCGATATTTTCATCGGCTGCCGCTTTCTGGTACTTTGTCGGCCATCCGTAGCGGCTTGCCGATACATCCTTGCACCTGTTCAAAAGACGGTTTTGGAATGCTGACACAAGAAAAACTCATGGAGCTTAATGAGCAGCTCCAGAACGAATCCCCCAAGAATATTCTCCGTCAGGCGTTGTCGGACTTCGACAACATCGCCATCTCCTTCAGTGGCGCTGAAGATGTCATCCTGATCGATATGGCGACCAAGATCAAAAAAGACGTGAAAGTATTCACCCTGGACACGGGCCGCCTGCATGAGGAAACCTATCGCTTTATCGATAAGGTTCGCGAGCATTACAACCTGGACCTGGAGGTGCTGTTCCCTGAGAGCGCCGCGGTAGAAAATCTCGTGAAAGAAAAGGGCCTGTTCAGCTTTTATCAGGACGGCCACCAAGAGTGCTGCGGTATTCGCAAGGTCGCTCCCCTCAAGCGCAAGCTGGCAAGCCTGGATGCCTGGATCACCGGACAGCGGCGAGACCAAAGCCCCGGCACCCGCACCCATGTTCCGGTGGTGCAAATCGACGAAGGCAATTCCACTGCAGAGCGGCAGCTGGTCAAGTTCAATCCCTTGGCCAACTGGACATCCCAACAAGTTTGGGACTATATCCGCATGTTTGACGTACCCTACAATGAGCTTCACGAACGCGGGTTTGTCAGCATCGGCTGCGCCCCCTGCACCCGGGCAGTCCTGCCTGGGCAACACGAGCGGGAGGGCCGCTGGTGGTGGGAAGAGGCCGCCCATAAGGAATGCGGCCTGCATGCAGTGAATCTCAAATAGCTCAAAGGCCCGGTCAGGGCCTTGTGGCTTTCAGATTTCACCTACTTTCAGATTTCACCAGACTGAGCTTCGCCCTGCCGCCCCAAGCACGGCAGGGCTAACGCACGAGAACTTACCCCTCAAACATGGAGGGGCGAGTTTTAGTGGACAGGTAGCTCAATGTCCTTGAACACCTCATCCAGATCGGTCTTGCTGGAGCAGCTTGCCGCCTGCTCCACTCTCTCACGAGTCAGGTGGGGCGCAAAGCGCTGCATAAAGTCATACATATACCCCCGCAGGAAGGTTCCCTTGCGGAACCCGATTTTCGTGGTGCTGGGCTCAAACAGCTTGCTGGCATCCAAGGGCACCAAATCCGTATCCTGCTTGGGATCATAGGCCATGGAGGCAATAATCCCCACTCCCAGACCCAACCGTACGTAGGTCTTTATCACGTCAGCATCGGCAGCCGTAAACACGACCTTGGGCGTCAGGCCCTCTGCCTGGAAGGCTTCATCCAGCTTGGAGCGGCCGGTAAAGCCAAATACATAGGTTACAATCGGATGCTGCGCCAACTCTTTGAGGGTCAGCCGGTCTATCTGGGCCAATGGGTGATCCTTGGGCACCACCACACAACGGTTCCAGTTATAGCAAGGCATCATGATCAGGTCGCTATAAAGCTCCAATGCCTCCGTGGCGATCGCGAAGTCCGCGGTTCCGTCAGCCGCCATCTCCGAAATCTGTACCGGAGTTCCCTGGTGCATGTGCAGGGACACTTCAGGATACTCCTTCATGAATTGGCTGATCACCGGAGGCAACGCATAGCGTGCTTGGGTGTGGGTGGTCGCAATGGTCAGGTCCCCTTTGCGTTGGTTACTGAACTCTTGGGCAATCCGCTTGATCCCATCGACCTTTCGCAGGATCTCACCCGCTTCCCGGAGGATGATCTCACCAGCCGGTGTAATCCGCGTCAGGTGTTTGCCGCTACGGGTAAAAACCTCCACCCCCAACTCATCTTCCAGCAACCGGATTTGCTTACTGATACCGGGCTGTGAGGTAAAAAGGCTTTGTGCCGTGGCGGACACATTGAGGTCGTGGTGAGCGACTTCCCAAATATACTTCAATTGCTGAAGCTTCATTCATCCTCCTGCTGCCACTTTCTCTATCAAAAAAGGAATAAAAATATAAACAAATATTCTTTTAAAGAATAGATGCCAGCCTTTAAAGTGTGCCCATTCTTTTCCTCTATTAGAGATAGCGGGCCCCTATGGACACTCTCCTTTATATTCTGGCAGGCGCTGGCGTTGGATTTGCAGTAGGGCTAACCGGGATCGGCGGCGGCTCGCTCATGACCCCCCTCCTCATCCTGTTCGGGTTCCCGCCCCACGTCGCTGTGGGTACTGATTTAATCTATGCCTCGGTCACCAAAGCCGGCGGGGTCGTCTTTCACCATCGACAAAACACCATCAATTGGCCGCTGGTCCTGCTCATGCTCGCAGGCAGCATTCCTGCTTCCCTAATCACTGTGGCGGCCCTGTCGTACCTGTTTCCAGATGCATCGGCCTACCAGCATCTGATTACCAGCAGCCTGGGCATCATGCTCATCATGACTGGCTTGGTATTGCTGCTGAAAGGCTGGCTCAATAGCCGTCGGGACCAATACCGCAATCTGGGTATTCCCCAGTCAGAGCCGCCAAGCCCTCGCA
>JAJUGC010000116.1 GCA_029268325.1 Gammaproteobacteria bacterium
GCGTGTGCTGAGGCTGCCCACTGTCGCCAGCAAGAGCTTTTTGATCACTATTGGCGACCGCTCCATTACCGGCCTGGTGGCCCGTGACCAGATGGTCGGCCCCTGGCAAGTGCCGGTGGCTGACGTGGCGGTGACCGCGGCCAGCTACGACACCTATGTTGGTGAAGCCATGGCCATGGGCGAGCGCACGCCGATCGCGTTGATTGATTCACCCGCTTCCGGACGCATGGCGGTGGGTGAGACCATCACCAACATCGCGGCTGCCCGTATTGGCAAGCTTTCTGACATCAAGCTGTCAGCAAACTGGATGGCGGCAGCAGGCCATCCGGGTGAAGATGAAAACCTGTACGACACGGTACGTGCAGTTGGGATGGAGCTCTGTCCGGCATTGGGTATTACCATCCCGGTCGGTAAGGATTCCATGTCCATGAAGACCGTGTGGGAAGAGAACGGCGAGAAGAAAGAAGTGACTGCGCCGTTGTCTTTGGTTGTCAGTGGTTTTGCGCCGGTGCTGGATATTCGCAAGACATTGACCCCGCAGCTGAAGACCGATCAGGGAGAAACGGACTTGATCCTGATTGATCTGGCTTGCGGCCAGAACCGTCTGGGCGGCTCCGCGCTTCTGCAGGTGTTCCGTGCTGTAGGCGCGGTGGCTCCAGATGTGGAGCGGCCCGAGGATCTGCGCGCCTTCTTCGACGCCATCCAGGAGCTGAATGAACAGGGGCTGTTGCTGGCCTATCACGACCGCTCCGACGGTGGCCTGTTTGCCACCCTGTGTGAGATGGCCTTTGCCGGACATACGGGTATTGATGTCAGCCTGGACTACCTGTCCGAGGGAGATGCCCAGTATATCCATGAGCTCTTTAATGAGGAGCTGGGTGCGGTGATCCAGGTTCGCCGCGGCGATACCGACAAAGTATTGCAACTGCTGGCGGACAAGGGGTTGAAAGAGCACAGCCTGGTTATCGGTACACTGAATGATGAAGACCAGATTCGCTTCCGCCATGGTGATAAGACCCTGCTAGAGCAATCTCGAGTCTACTATCAGCGGATCTGGTCAGAAACCAGCCATCACATCAAGAGCCTGCGGGACAACAGCGAGTGTGCCCAGGAAGAGTTTGACGCCATCCTGGATGCGGCAGACCCGGGGTTGTCGGTGTATACCACCTACAATATCAACGAAGATGTGGCGGCACCTTTCATTAATACAGGTGTGCGTCCCAAGGCCGCGATCCTGCGGGAGCAGGGTGTTAACGGCCAGGTTGAGATGGCGGCGGCCTTTGATCGGGCCGGCTTCACTGCGGTCGATGTTCACATGAGCGATATCATCGAAGGTCGCGTGACCCTGGATGAGTTTAAGCTCGTTGCCGCTTGTGGTGGTTTCTCCTATGGGGACGTGCTGGGAGCGGGTGAGGGCTGGGCCAAGTCCATCCTGTTCAACAGCCGGGCACGGGATCAGTTCATTCGCTTCTTCCAGCGGATGGATACCCTGACCCTGGGGGTTTGTAACGGCTGTCAGATGCTGTCGACCCTGGCGGAGATTGTGCCGGGCACCGAACATTGGCCGCGCTTTGTGAAGAACCGCTCAGAGCGTTTCGAGGCGCGGGTTGCCATGGTGGAGATTGCGGATTCCCGTTCAGCCTTCCTGCAAGGCATGGCCGGCTCCCGGATTCCCATCGCCATTGCCCATGGGGAAGGTCGTGCGGAGTTCCCCTCCGACACCACCCAGGCAGCCTTGGTACACAGCGGTAAGATCGCCCTGCGTTATGTGGACAACTACGGCCAGGTGACTGAGCGATATCCCGCTAACCCGAATGGTTCGCCGCTGGGTATTGCCGGCGTGACCAATGACGACGGCCGGGTCACCATCATGATGCCCCATCCGGAGCGAGTATTCCGGGCGGTACAGAACTCCTGGCATCCATCAGAGTGGCAGGAAGATGGTGCCTGGATGCGCATGTTCAGGAATGCCCGGGTGTGGCTGGGATAACGCCCGAACAAGCCCTGATCAAAAAAAGACCCGCAAGGGTCTTTTTTGTTGGGGACGAAAAAATGGCACAAACTCTGATCAAAACAGGATAGAGTCTACGCCAAACTCCGGAATGTTTCTTTGTGCAAGCAGATGTTTCAGAGTGTGGCTTTGAGAGTGATGAATCCGGTTGTTTTGACGAAAAAATGTGCACTCCGTCCTTTGTTTGATCATGCTTTGTGCGGAAAAGAAGGTCCTCCACTGGGTCGGCTCGGTATTTTTATGCACAGACGACGGAAAAGCGTCATCCTAACCCCGAAGCCTGTGGGCCAATACCAGTCTTTGGAGTATTGACTTTGTTAAGTGTTTGAATAATAAGATTAATTTTTATTTGTGTGATCTCTGTGCAATTTGCTGGAAAAGCTGATGCCATGGGCGATTCCGGAGGTTTTCAAAAATTTATCAACAGAGTTTTCCACAGATTCTGTGGGTAACTTTTCCGTAGACCATGGTGTGGGATCTGTCCAATAAAAATTGCAAATCAGAGGTTCCGGACTGATTTGGAGAAAGGAGCGGCTATGTACAAGATTGCGTTTTTTGTTCCCGAAACCCATGTGGAGCAAGTGAAGGCAGCCATGTTTCAGGCCGGGGCGGGGCGTATAGGTAACTATGATTGCTGTTCTTGGCAGACTCTGGGGGAAGGCCAGTTTCGCGCCCTGGAAGGTAGTGACCCGTTCATAGGGCAGCAAGGGGAAGTGGAGCGAGTCCCTGAATATAAGGTTGAAATGGTCTGTCGGGATGATTTGGTGAAGGATGTGGTGGAGGCCATGCGGCAGGCTCATCCCTATGAGGAGCCGGCCTTTGACCTATGGCGGCTGGAAGAGATCTAGCTTCCATTGCGGGTGAGTTAGATCTCTCGGGCCAGGTGGAAGATCCCGGGGGGTTAGCTGGAAGAGTCCGGCTTGAAGGGGCGGTTGAAGATCATATCCTTGACCCGTACCGGGAAGCGGTGCTGAACCAGCATGCCACGATGGATATCGCTAAAATAATGCTGAAGAGTTTCCCGTACTGTCGGAAATGCGAGCTCTTTCCAGGGAATTTGGTCTTCCCTAAATAGATCAACCTCCAGGCTTTCTTCACCAACACCAAATTTGCCGTCAACGATGGTGGCGAGAAAGAACATGTGGACCTGGTCAATATGGGGAAGGTTGATGATCGTATAAAGGCCTTCCAGCTCCACCTGGGCCGCAGCTTCCTCCCAGGTTTCCCGGATGGCGGCTTGCATGGTGGTTTCCTTGTTTTCCATAAAACCTGCGGGTAAAGTCCAGAAGCCACGCCGCGGTTCGATGGCCCTACGGCAAAGGAGAATCCGTCCGTCGTAGGTGGGCAGGGTGCCGGCAATAATCTTGGGGTTTTGATAGTGAATCGTGTGGCAAGACGGGCAGACATAGCGCGGCCGGTTGTCGCCTTCTGGTATTCTTTGTTCCACGGGGGAACCGCAATCGGAGCAATATTTCATAGCGTTTTCTAAGCTAGTGAATCATTTGCCTGAGTATAAACGGATTGAGAGGGAGGGTCATGGGCAACATTAAGTCCTGTTGCCATGCCGTTCCTGATTCAGGGATAAGGCCGTCCCGATACTGAGTCATCCCAATATAGAGTTATCTCATGTCGTTAGTGCAGCAGGCCAAAGAGCGCCTGGTGGCCCACAAGCCACAAACCTTAGCGTTGGACTATCCGGAAGCAGGGGTTTTACTGCCCCTGACCAATGAGCCGGAGCCAACCATCATCCTAACCCGTCGCTCCGACCGGTTGCGCACCCACCGGGGCCAAGTCGCCTTGCCCGGAGGGCGGCGGGATGAGACGGACGCGAGCTTGGTGGAAACTGCCTTAAGGGAAAGCGAAGAGGAAATTGCACTGCCGCCCAATCAGGTGGAAGTGATTGGTACTCTGGACCAGGTGGTTTCCCGCTTTGGCATCCTGGTAACGCCCTATGTTGGCATTATTCCCCCTGAGCTTGAGTTTCAGCCAAACCCTGATGAGCTGGATGCGGTGTTTAGGGTTCCGGTGAGCTTTTTCCTTAAGGATGAGCGCAAGCGTACAGATGTCCTTTCCTTTCGCGGAATGACGCTCCATGTCCCCTGTTGGCAGTTTGAACAGTATGAGATCTGGGGGCTGTCCGCTATCATCCTGACCAACTTTATCAATGTGGCATTTGATGCCGGGATCCAGATGCTCCATTTCAAGGATGGGCATCGGGTCAAGGGTGGCAAGCTTTAGTGCTGGCTGGGGGTGTAATTGTCTCCTGCAGGATTTTGCGTTTTGCATCTATCACTGCGCATTGGCTTCAAGGCTCATAGAACGTTAGTTGGCGTATTACGGAGACAGTTAAGGTGGGCAGGTACAATCGGGCGTAAGCAAACCCGACAGTGCCCAAAGCTTCTGGTTCAGTCTTATAAAAACTAGACGGCGGGGAATTTTATGATCTACAGATTGGAAAAGCGCGAGGTTCAGCTAATCGGCGGGCCTCACTTTATTGCATCCACCGCAACCCTGGTGGGTTCAGTGGTGGTTCGGCCCAATGCGAACATCTGGTTCAACGTGGTGATCCGTGCCGATAACGACGTCATTGAGATCGGTGAGAACAGCAATATCCAGGACGGCTCGGTGCTTCATACCGATAGTGGCATTCCTTTGACAATCGGCCAGGGTGTTACCGTGGGCCACAAGGCCATGCTCCATGGCTGCACCATTGGCGATTACAGCCTGATCGGCATTAATGCAGTGGTGTTGAATGGCGCGAAGATCGGCAAGCACTGCTTGATCGGTGCCAATACCCTGATTCCGGAAGGTATGGAAATTCCGGAAGGCTCCCTGGTCGTGGGCTCGCCCGGCAAGGTCAAAAGATTGCTCACCGAGCCGGAAAAGAAAATGCTGGAGGCCAGTGCAGCCCATTATGTCCATAACGCCCTGCGCTATCTGAAATCCCTCGAGGTTCAGATCGAGCATGAGTAGCAATAAGGCGGTGACTGGGCAGGAGCGGGAAAGGCCCGTGCCTTCGCCCTGTGTCAGTATATGCGCGCTCGATGAGAACGATATCTGCGTGGGGTGCTTTCGGTCCGGGCTGGAAATTGCCGCCTGGGGCGGGATGTCCAATGACGAAAAACGCCAGGTATTGGTGAAAGTGGCTGAACGGGAAGAGGCGAGTGGCCGACTTTTCTAGGCGACTGTAGAGAAAATGTTTATTGGTAGGCTTTAAGGGCTTTGCAGGGTTCAGAGATTGCACCGGGTGAGAAGCGGGCCCAGCTTGTAGCGATACGGTTTTTGGTTATCTAATGGGGAGTTTGGAATCATGGTGAGTATTGGTACGCCGCTCAAGACTGGGGCCACCAAAGTAATGTTGCTTGGTTCAGGTGAGCTTGGAAAAGAGGTGGCCATTGAGCTGCAGCGGTTTGGCGTGGAAGTAATCGCCGTGGACCGTTATGCCAATGCTCCGGCCATGCAGGTGGCCCATCGCAGCCATGTCATCAATATGCTGGATGCCTCCGAGCTGCGCCGAATTGTCGACTTGGAAAGACCCCAGCTCATCGTGCCCGAAATCGAAGCCATTGCCACCGAGGAGCTGCTCCGCCTGGAGCAGGAAGGGTATCGGGTCGTTCCCACGGCACGGGCCACAAATTTGACCATGAATCGCGAGGGCATTCGGCGCTTGGCCGCGGAAGAACTGGGTCTGAAAACCTCTCCGTACCGCTTCGCCTCAGACTTTGAAGAGTATCAGGCCGCCATTCGTGAAATCGGCATGCCTTGCGTGGTGAAGCCCATCATGAGCTCATCCGGCAAAGGGCAAAGCACTGTGAAAACAGAAGCCGACATCCAGCCCGCCTGGGACTATGCCCAGCAAGGTGGCCGCGCCGGTGCCGGCAAGGTTATTGTGGAAGGTTTCGTAGACTTCGATTACGAGATTACCCAGCTGACAGTGCGGCATCGGGACGGCACTAGCTTCTGTGAGCCCATTGGCCATCGTCAGGTAGATGGAGACTATGTAGAAAGCTGGCAGCCTCATCCCATGTCGCCCCTGGCGCTGGAGCGTTCCCGAGAGATTGCCGAAAAAGTCACCAGTGCCTTGGGAGGTTGGGGTATTTTTGGTGTGGAGCTCTTTATTAAGGGGGATGAGGTTTATTTCAGTGAGGTATCGCCAAGGCCTCATGACACAGGGCTGGTTACCTTGCTCTCCCAGGACTTGTCGGAATTTGCGCTCCATGCGCGGGCCATTTTAGGTCTGCCGATTCCCGTGATTCGCCAGAACGGCTACTGCGCATCTGCAGTGATCCTAGTGGAAGGGGAGTCGGAGCAACCGGTGTTTGGCAATCTGGAGCGGGCCCTGGCTCAGCCGGATGTGCATCTGCGTCTCTTTGGAAAGCCGGAGCTGGCGGGCAAGCGCCGTATGGGAGTGGCGCTTGCCAAAGCGGACTCCGTAGAAGAGGCGCGGGCGCGTGCTGTTGCAGCAGCCTCTGCGGTGGTCGTGACTCTATAACTGATGACGCTCCACGGGTGAAGATCTGTAGCATAGATCCATGTGCAATCTATAGAGAAGCGTCTGTGGTCAGGTTTTGGGGAGCTCTATTCGCACTTTATGAATGGAGCCGCCCAGCCGAACCGGCTAAAGCGCTCAAAAGATAACCGGTTTGTACGCTTCTTGTACGGCTGTATCAAAAAGTTTTAAATATAATAAGAAAGGGGCTTGCGTCCCGGGTTTTTCTCCCTATAATACGCGCTCTCTTCGGGGCTCACTGCTCCGGCAGAGGCCTCCCGCAGGATGGGTGGAGGGGATCCGGTACGGCGTTAACAAACGGTCACCGAGGTTCGATTGACAGACGAGGGAGAAGTCTGGAGAATGGATTCCCCGGTTTTGCAC